>DQUX01000154.1 GCA_015662065.1 Anaerolineales bacterium
CCCCACCCCCATCATCCACGTCGTTCAGGAGGGGGACACCCTGGCGGGCATCGCCGCTGCCTACGGGGTCCGCGTCCAGGCATTGCAGGCCGCCAATGGGATCGAGAATCCCCTGCTGTTGCAGGTGGGGCAGGAGCTGGTTATCCCCACCGGACCCACCGGACAGGACGCCACGGCCCCGGAGCCAGGTTTGCTCCTCCCCACCCCTACCCCCCTCTCCTTCGGCGTGCGCGGGGTTGGCTTCTACGAGACCCCGGTGGGGAGCCTGTGGTGCCTGGGGGAGGTGGTCAACACCACCCCCTACACCCTGACCAACGTGCAGGTCCGGGTGACACTGTTCGACCCCGCCGGAGCGCCCCTCATCGAGGGGGACGCCTTTGCCGCGGCCGACGTCCTGCTCCCCTCCGACCGGGCTCCCTTCAGCATCCTGTTCATCTCCCCGCCGCCGAACTTCGCCAGCCACCAGGTGACCGTCCTGCGGGGGGAGTTTGTCGGTGGCCTGGCCGAGACATACGTTCCCCTTGTCGTCGAGGAGGCCAGCGGCGCCCCCTCAGGCCCCCAGTTCGAGGTCTCCGGGCAGGTGCGCAACAGCGACCCGGCGCGGACGGCGGACAGCGGTGTGGTCATCGTGACCACCTATGATGAAGAGGGGCGGGTGACCGGCTTCCGCCAGCAGACGGTGGACGTGGGGGAGGGGCTGGCCCCCGGCGCGGCGGTTCCCTTCCGCCTGTTGCTCACCGCCCACGGGGGGGCCACCGCCGACTTCTCCATCATCGCCTTCGGACGGGCCTACGAGGAGGAAACGCAACCGGAGGGGTAGATGCAACAGGTCTTGAAAGCCATCATCCGTCTTATCCTGCCCCTCCTGATCCGGCTGGAGGTGGTGGGGAAGGAGAACCTTCCCCAGGAGGGGCCCTATATCCTGGTGATCAACCACCTCTCCGTCTTCGATCCCCCGGTCCTGCTGGTCGTGTGCCCCCACAAGATCCGGGCCTTCGCCGCTGCCAAGCACCGCCGCAATCCCCTCTACGCGCCACTCCTGATGATGGCCGACTCCATCTGGGTGCGGCGAGGGGAGGTGGACCGGCAAGCGCTGCGGGAAGCGCTGGAGACATTGCGGCGGCGGGAGGTGCTAGGGATGGCCCCGGAGGGGACACGGGCGCGGGGGGTCTATGCCCTGCAGAAGGGAAAGACCGGCGCCGCCTACCTGGCCACCCGGGCCGATGTGCCCATCGTGCCGGTGGGGTTAACCGGGACAGAGAAGGTCAAGGAGAACTTCCCGCGGCTCCGGCGCACCACCGTCCGGGTGGTGATCGGCGAACCGTTCCGGCTGCCGGAGAGCGGCCGGGTGCGTGGCCCCAAGTTGGATGAATACACCGAACTGATCATGCGGCGAATCGCCGCGCTTCTGCCAGAGGCGTATCGAGGCGTGTATGCATAGGGGCGAGGCGTTGCCTCGCCCCTCCATCAATCCGCCAGGTCTCCGCCGATCTCCAGTTCTCCCTCCAACCCGAAGTCGGCCGGTGTCTTGTGGACCTCCGGCGGCCGCACGTGGGCGGCGACCATCTCCCCGGTGCTGGTGACCCCCAGTTGCTCAAAGAGAAAGCCGAACTGCGCCTCCAGGGCGCGGCCGATCTCCGCCCGCGTCTCCTCCGGCAGGTCCCAGAACCGCCGCTTGAACGGCCCCAGCCCTCGCTTGCGGTTCTTGTAGATGAACTGCTCCTCGGTCTGGCCTTCTTTCCACTGATTGGCGTGCGCCTTCTTGATGTGAGCGTAGATCTCCCCCCGCAGGTCGGCGGGGAAGAGTTCGTGATCGTAGATGATGTTCTGGAAGCCGGTCGCCAGGTGGACCTCGCACGCGCCGACCTCGGCGAACTTGTGGAAGGCCTCCGGGGGCAGGGTGGAGGCCCCGTGTTGGACCGCGCCGGCCATCCCGTACTCCTCACGGGCCACACGGCTCAGCCGGCCCAGGGTGCCGAAGTCGATCTTGACCCGCGCCAGGGAGCCGTCGGGGAGGACCACGCCGCCGTGCGCGGTGCCGGTCTGGATGCTCAGCTTGCTCAGGCCCGCCATCCCCGCCGGGAGCATCCGGTTGTAACCGTCCATAAAGGCCCGCAGCTCCTCCTCGGTGGAGTTCTTGCCGCCCACCTCGCCGATCTCGCCGCCCACGGAGATGGTCACCCCCTCCGGCTCCAGCTCGCGGATGACCTCCGTGAAGCGGCCACACAGCTCGAAGTTGGTCCGCTGCTGCTCGGCGACCGTGGGCCGGCTCAGGTCCACCAGCGTGGAGGTGTCTATGTCAATGTTGAAGAACCCGGCCGCGATGGCCTCCCGGATCAGATCCTCCACCGCCTTCAGCTCCGCCTTGGGTTCGGTGCCGTACCGCTTGGCGCTCACCTGGAAGTGATCCCCCTGGATAAAGAGGGGGCCCCGGTATCCCTCGCGGATGGCCGCGCCGATGACGACGGTAGCGTACTCCGCCGGTCGCTGGTCGGTGTAGCCGATCTCGGAGCGGGCGATCTCGAAGATCATCGCCCCCACCTCGCGGGCCAGAGCGGCGCGGAAGACGGCGCGGGCCATGTCGTAGGTGAGGGTGCGCAGGTTCATCGCCGGCACGGTCCACTCCCCCTGGAGCTCCCCCCGCCCGCGGGCCATATACAGCTCGTGGATGGAAGCGGGGCGGATGCCCAGCACCTGACCCAGCTCCCAAAGCAGATACCGGGCGGTGGCCTGGACCTCCCCTTCCGCAAAGACGGCGTTGAATACCAACGTGTCCAGCGCCGGCCCCCGCAGTCGGCCCTCGTCCAGCACCTGGACCTTTCCCTCCTTTACCGCGACGATCCCTTTCAAGCTATGGAATAGTTCCGCAGGGCTCTGTGCGATCATATTTCCTCCTCAGATGTGCAAGTGTGCAAGTGTGCGGGCGTTCCCTGCCACTCCAGCCGGTAGCTTCGAGTCACTTGATTTCCGGCCCCTTCGTCCAATCGTACCCGATGGCCGAGTCGTCGTGGGGGATGCGGCCCTCGTCGGTGCCGTCGTACTCGTGGGAGACGATGTAGAAGACGTGGGCCGGCCCCTGCAGTACCCGATAGCCGTGGGCCACCCCCGGGGGGATCTTCAGCACGATGGGGGGGTGCCCATCCCCCATCAGGAGCTCCTGGAGCTGGCCGTGGGTGGGGGAGTCGGGCCGGGTATCGTACAGGGCCGCCCTGATGGTGCCGCAGGCCACGTACCACCAGTCGGTCTGACGCTGGTGGACGTGCCAAGCCTTGGCCACCCCCGTGTGGCTCATCGTGTGGCTCCACTGGCCGAACCCCTCCGGGAAGATGGGATCGCTGGCGCGGATGACCTCGCGGAAGAACCCCCGCTCGTCGGTGTGGGTGACCAGCTCCTTGACCTCGACGCCGTGGATCATCGGGTCGACCTCCTTTACGATGATAGAGGACGAGGAAGATTATAGCGAAACTCGGGCCGGATGTCCAGCGAGCTTGAACGAAGGGGGAATGTGTGTTATAGTCGGTTGGGAGTTCGGAGTTCGCAAGAGGGAGGAGGGGAGAGCCAAGATGGTTGTCACGCGAGAGTTACGGCTGAACACCCGGGGCCGTTGCGACGTGCGGGACATCACCGAGGAGGTGGAGCAGGTGGTGCAGGCGTCGGGGTTGTCGGCGGGGACGGTCACCCTCTTCTGCCCCGGATCGACAGGGGGGCTGACCACCATCGAGTACGAGGCCGGTGTCATCGCCGACCTGGAGCAGGTGCTGGATGAGATCGTGCCGCCGGACCGGCCCTACCGCCACCACCTGCGCTGGGGGGACGACAACGGCCATTCTCACGTGCGGGCGGCGCTCATCGGCCCCTCCCTCACCATCCCCTTCGTGGACGGCCGGCTGACGCTGGGGACCTGGCAGCAGATCGTCTTCTGCGATTTCGACACCCACCCTCGCTCCCGCCGGTTGGTGGTGCAGATCATCGGGGAATAGGGCCGTGAGCCGCCACCGCGTTCCGGATCCGGCAGGGGCGCCCCTTGCGGACACCCCCAGGGTCCGCCCCGACTACGGGGTGGCCTTTATGGTGCTGGTGATGCTGTTGGCCTTCGGCCTGCGGGCCGGGTCGCTGACGACCCAGTCCCTCTGGCGGGACGAGGTGGATGCCCTGTGTTATGCCTTCGAGTTCCCCCATCTGACGGCTCAGGTGTTGGCCCCGGCTGCGGCGGGAGAGCTGACCACCCCCTGCGCCTGCCCGCCCCCGCCGGTGACGCTGGGGGAGGAGCAGCGGCAGGAGCCACCCCTCCGCCGCCTGACGCGGGTGCTCAGGCCGATGATCCGGCAGAATGGCCCCCTCTACTTTTTCCTGCTGCGCGGCTGGATCGGCCTGGCGGGCCACACCGTGTACAGCCTGCGCTTCTTCTCCCTCTGGTTCGGCGTCCTGGGCGTGCCCCTTACCCACGCCCTGGGTCGCCGCCTGCTGGGCCGGGCGGCGGGGAGGCTGGCAGCGCTTCTCGTCGCCGCATCCCCCTACCTGGTCTGGTATAGCCAGGAGGTCAAGATGTACACCCTGGTGCCGGCCCTGGCGCTGCTGGCGCTCTACGGCCTACGGCGGGCGGTGGACGGGGGAGGGAGGCGCTGGTGGGGGGTGCAGGTCGTCGCCACCAGCCTCGCCTTCTACACCCACATCTGGAGTGCGCTGCTGGTACCGGTCCAGGCCGTGCTGCTGGCGAGCTGGTGGCCCCGCTGGCGGCGTCGTCTATGGGGGGTGCTGGTGAGCCTGGCCCTGCTCACCCTGCCCTACCTGCCCCTGGCCCTCTGGCAGATTCCCTCGGCGTTCGCGCGGCGGGAGACCGGCTTTCCGGCCTACACGCTGGGGGAGATGGCGCTGCTCCTGCTCAACGGCTGGAGCCTGGGGATCACCGGCCGGGGCTGGCCGTGGGGGGCGGCCCTCTGCGGCGGGGCGGCGCTGCTGGGCATCGTCGGGGCGGCGCTGACAGGGGTCGGGGCGGGGCTCCGTCCCCGCCCCCACGGAGGAGGCGACCGCGGAGGGTCGCCTCTACGGGGCCTGGTGGGGTGGCTGGCGGTGCCGCTGGTGGCCGTCTGGTTCGTCTCCCTGTGGCAGCCCCTCTTCACCGACCGGTACCTGATCTGGGCGGCGCCGGCCTTCTACCTACTGGCGGGGGCGGGACTGGCCTTCCTCTGGCGGCGAGGCCGCTGGCCCGCGGTCCTGCTCCTGGTGGGGGTCCTGGCCCTGTTCGGCGTCAACCTCCAGGCCCAGGCGACCCTCCCCATCAAGTCTGACCTGCGGGCGGCGGCAGCCTACGTGGAGGCGCGGTATCGGCCCGCCGACCTGCTCATCTTCCAGATCCCCCACGTCCGCTACACCTTCGATTACTACTTCGGCCCCGAGGCGTACGTCTGGGCGGACGGGCTGTACACCAACCACCGGGGAGCCGATGGGACCTACCTGACGACGGAGGGGACGGCAGGGCTTATGCTGGCCCAGGTCACCCGGGGGTACCGGACGGTGTGGCTGGTGGCCTCCGAGGTGGGGATGTGGGACGAGCGGGGTTTGGTCCAGGGATGGCTGGAGGCCAACGGGGAGCGGATGGAGGAGGCCCACTTCGTCCGGGTGGACGTCTACCGTTACCGGTTGGACGACGCGCCGGAATAGGATTCCGGCGCTACTCAGATCGGGTGCGCTACTCAGACCGGGTGGTACAACTGGATGTACTGACGCCCCACCATCAGCAACTCGCACTCCGAGGGGAAGGGGGAGGGCAGGCGCTGCAGGAAGAAGAGCTGCGCGTGGGTGATGGGGAGGAAGGAGCCGGTCGTCGAGGCCAGGAAGTCGCCAAGGAGAGCCTCGGCGGGCAGGTGGAAGGTCCCTCGCAAGACGGCCAGGGGGGTATAAGCGATCAGGGGCTCCCTGCGCGCCAGGAGACGGATCGCCTCCCGCGCCTCCGACCCGGCATAGTAGAGGAAGAGCACCTCCTGCCGGCGGACGCTGACCTGGGGGCGGGCCAGACCCCGGATAGGCCCGCCGGGGGTGAGGGGGGCAATGTAGGCCTGGCGGAGGATCAGGGCATCCCGCGTTGGGTCGTTCAAAAAATCCAGGGGGTTCCCGACCGTCTCCAATCGCCCGTTGAACTGGAAGGACTGGGTGAGAAGCTGGGCTTCGTACTCGTGAACGGGTGGTCCCTCTCGCGCCACGGGTTGCTCCCTCCGTCGTTTTGTGGTAGAATATCTGCGCGTGGTGGGTGTGGCCTAATGGTTAAGGCACCTGGTTGTGGCCCAGGAGATTGTGGGTTCGAGTCCCACCACTCACCCCTGGCGGCCGGGCACACCCCGGCCGTCTTTTGACAAACGCCCCCGTAGCTCAATGGACAGAGCGCCGGACTTCGAATCCGTAGGTTGCGCGTTCGAGTCGCGCCGGGGGCGCCTGGAAAGGAAGGCCAGCAACAGGATCGGCTGCTGGCTTTCTTTTTTTCCCCGGGCGGTCATTATACCACACCTCGCCCGAAAGGGTATCCACCCTGGGCGCCGGGGCGCATCTCCGAATTTACGGGGGTCACCAGGCCCACAGTCATAGAGGTCAAACCTTTTGGACGATTCAGGGATAGTATAGGTAGAGGGCCCTCATCGTAGTCCAAGGGGATACAGCGAATGGAGGAGCGGGAGGCCATAGCCCGGCTGAAGAGGGGCGACATCGGTGGACTGGAGGTGCTGGTGCGCCGATACCAGGTGCAGGCCGTGCGGGCCGCCACCCTGATCGTCCGCGACCGCGAGATAGCCGAAGACATCGTGCAGTCCGCATTCCTCCGTGCCTACGAGCGCATCGACCAGTTCGACGCCGGCCGTCCCTTCGGCCCCTGGTTTCTGCGCAGCGTGGTCAACGATGCCGTCAAGGCCGCTGCCCGTCGCCGGCGGCAGGTCCCCCTGGAGGCCGGTTCCGCGAGGGAAGAAGCATCCCCGGCCGATCTGCTGGCCGACCCGAACCCCGGCCCGGCGGATCTGGCGGAGGCAGCGGAGACCCGCCAGGCCGTCCTGGCCGCGCTGGATCGGCTCCCACCTGCGCAGCGGGCAGCGATCGTCCTGCGCTACTACCTGGGCTTGAGCGAGGCAGAGATGGCCGACGAACTGGCCTGCCCACCGGGCACGGTCAAGTGGCGCCTGCACGCAGCGCGAAAACGGCTGCGGTCGCTGCTGCGCCCCCTGTTGTCGGGGACGTCGGAACCGAGGTGCTGACACATTGGCTGCTCCTTCGTCCCCCCATTCGCCCTCCGGCGGAAGTGAGCAGGAGGAAAACACGATGGAGGAAAACACGATGGAAGAGACACAAGTTGCCCAGATCCTGCACGAGATCGCCAGACAGCAGGTGCCGGACGACGTGGACCTGTGGCCAGCGATCCGGGCACAGGTGCAGCCCCGACGCCCTCTGTCCCTCTGGGCACGACTGAGGCCGACCACCCGCCTGGGTTGGATCTCCCTGGCCCTGGTCCTCTCCCTGGCCTGGGGCGCCGTCGCCTATGCCGTGGCCCCGGTCATGGACCGGCTGTTCCAACAAGAAACCGGCCTGCAGCACGTCGAACAGGCCGGACTGGTCCGGGAACTCGACCTGAGCCAGACGGTGGAGGGTGTCACCGTCACGCTGGAACGGGCCTACGCCGACGCCAACCGGGTCGTCGTCGGCTTCACCGTGAGCGGCCCCGACGGCCAACGGTACGATCCGTATCGAGTGACACTGGTTGGCACGGACGGTGCCGCCTTGCCCCTGGCGACCGGGATGGGGATGACCGGCTCGTCCGATGTTCTCGGCGCCGATCTGCCTCCCGGTGACGGGGCCCACGTCCTCTCCTTCGACGCCGCCGCCGTGGAGGGGGAACCCGCAGAACTGGACCTACGACTGGTGGTGGAGTTGGAAAGGGTAACGCTGCCGCCCGATGCGACCGGCCCGTTCCTCACCTCGGCGAGGCCACCGGCCAACACGCCGGACTCGGCGGTGGTGGTGGACTTGGAGCCGTTGCCGACGCCCGATGAGGGAGCCATCGTGGGGCCTTTCATCTTCGACTTCAGCCTGCCCTTCGACCCCGGTCACACCGTCGAGGTGCGGCAGACAGCGGAGGCGGCGGGGGTCGCCGTGCGGCTGGAGCGGGTCCTGATCACCCCCTCGGAGACGCGGGCCTTCCTGTGCTTCGAGCCGCCTGTCGGAGAGGGCACGGTGTGGACGTTGCTTGCTGCCCTGGACGTTGGCGACGGGCAGGATCTCTTCGGTGGCGTCGTCGGCCCGATCGGCGAGATGGGCCGGGAGGAGTGTCACCGCGTCATCTACCCTTATGGTCTCGCCGACCGCTCCGGCCTGTGGACGCTGACGGTGACCGAACTGGTGGGAACCGATCTGACAAAGCGGCCGAGCGAGGACATCCGCTTGCCTGGCCCCTGGGTCTTCCGCTTCCCTGTGCCGTAGCGACCAGGGGGTGAGAACGCCCGGTGCCTCCGCGCCGGGCGTTCCCCCTCCCGCCTCACTTTCAATTAGGTAGTCACTCTCAGGCCGGAGAATATCGTTCCGGGGCCGCCCGGGCTTCCTGCCGCCAGAGCGGGCCGCAGCAGGAGTCCCACGCCCAACAGGAGCGCACTCAACACCCCCGCGCCCAACAGCAACCGAAAGACGGTTCGTGTGTCCACGATACGCCTCCTTAGAAGACGAGACTGACGGCCAACATACAGCGGGGCCGCGGCAAAGGCTCCCCTACTGCCCAGGCAGGTTGTACTGCGTGTAGGCTCCCTCAAATTCCGTCGGGATCGTGCGCAGCACCTCCACCCAGCGGATGATCCGGTTGGCCCCCTGCAAAAGCTGCAGAAACGGCCCCTGCGTGCGGAGCTTGCGGGAGGCGATAGCCTTGGTAGGCCCCATCTTGCCCCGCAGGATGTCCACCCAGACGCCGTAGGGAGCGGAGAGGGTGAAGTCGGTGGGCCGCTCCCCCCGCCAGACTTCGCCGATCTTCCCGTCCACGTTGTCGAAGCCGACGACGATCCTCTCCGCGACCCCCTTCTCCGGTTCTGCCTCCAGGACCAGGGTATAGGAGGCATTGTGGCCCTTGGCCAGCTCCAAGTACTCGGGATCGGCGTTGGACCGTCTCCGGACCTCTTCCATATATTCCGGTGACGCAAGTTTCATCCTTCCCCTCCTATGCGCACCAGCATCTTGACCACGCCAGACCCAGGGGCGCTCAGCCGCTCCAGCCCCTGAACGACCTCCTCCAGTGAAATTTCGTGGGAGATCAGGGATTCCACATCCACCCGGCCCTGGGCGATGAAGTCGATGGCGGCGGGGAACTCCACCCGGCCCGCCAGGCTCCCCTCAATGCACAGCTCGCTCAGGACGACGCTCATGAACTCGGCCTCCACCGGCTCCACGCACAGCCCCAGGAGGAAGATCTGCCCCCCCTTGCGGACGAGAGAGACGGCGTCCCGATAGGGGGCGGGGGCGCCCGTGCAGATATAGATCACGTCCGGCCCCTGCCCGCCGATGAGCCTCCCCAGCGCCACCCCCACGTTCTCCCGCGTGGGGTCCAGGACCGCCGCCG
>DQUX01000095.1 GCA_015662065.1 Anaerolineales bacterium
AGCCCGCCCGGACGTGAACGTCCGGGCTCACAAACCAAGCCCTGGGGGCTGAAAGCCGGCCCCCGAAGGGGGCTTTGCCGACCGAGCCGGGCGGTTCGGCCCCTGGCGGGATGGGCAACCAGTACCCATACTCAAGGGGGAGACTACCATCCCGTTCGAGAGGAGGCTGCGAGATGCTCAAATCCCACAACTGCGGTGAACTGCGGGCGGAACACGTCGGCCGGGCCGTCACCCTGGCTGGCTGGGTCAACCGGCAGCGGGACCACGGAGGGCTGGTTTTCATCGACCTGCGCGACCGCTCCGGCGTCGTCCAGGTAGTCGCCGACCCGGCCCACGCTCCCCAGGCCCACCAAGTGGCCTCCGAAGCGCGCCAGGAGTATGTCCTCCAGGTGCAGGGCGTGGTCCGCCGTCGGCCGGAGGGGCGGGTCAATCCGGAGATCGAGACCGGCGAGATTGAGGTCCTGGCCGAGCAGGTGGTTGTCCTCAACCCGGCCAAGACGCCTCCCTTCTATATCTTCGACGACAGCCCCGTGGACGAGGCGGTGCGGCTGAGGTACCGCTATCTGGACCTGCGGCGGCGGCGGATGCAGCGCAATCTCATCCTGCGTCATCGGGTGGTCAAGCACATTCGGGACTTCCTCGACGCCCGCGGCTTTATCGAGATCGAAACCCCCATTCTCTTCAAGAGCACGCCCGAGGGGGCGCGGGACTACCTGGTTCCCAGCCGGATCCACCCCGGCAAGTTCTACGCCCTCCCCCAGTCCCCCCAGCAACTGAAGCAATTGCTGATGGTGGCGGGCTTCGAGCGGTACTTTCAGATCGCCCGCTGCTTCCGGGATGAGGACCAGCGGGGCGACCGGCAGCCGGAGTTCACCCAGTTGGACCTGGAGATGAGCTTTGTCCGGCGGGAGGACGTGATGGCGTTGACCGAGGAGCTGATGGTCGGCATCGTCGAGGACCTCTCCGACCGTCGGTTGCTGACTAAGCCCTTCCCTCGCCTCACCTACGCCGAGGCGACGGCCCGCTACGGCACCGACCGGCCCGACCTCCGCTTTGGGATGGAGCTGGTGGACGTCTCCGACCTGGTGGCGGAGAGTGATTTCCGGGTCTTCAGCGAGACCGTCGCCGCCGGCGGGCAGGTCAAGGGGGTCCGCGCCCCCGGTTGCGCCACCTACAGCCGCCGCCAGATCGATGAGTTGGTCGATCTGGTAAAGAAGGAGGGGGCGGCGGGTCTGGCCTGGCTGGCCGTCGGTGAGGGGGGGGACATCCGCTCCTCCTTCGCCAAGTTCCTCACCGAGGATGAGGTGGCCTGCATCGTCGAGCGGATGGGGGCGGGGGCGGGGGACCTCTTGCTCTTCGTCGCCGACCGTCCCCCGACGGTGGCGGCGGCCCTCTCCGCCCTGCGGCTGGAGTTGGGGGAACGGCTGGGGCTGTGCGATCCCCAGGTGCTGGCCTTCTGCTGGGTCGTCGATTTCCCGCTGTTCGAATGGGACGAGGAGGAGAATCGCTGGGACCCCAGCCATCACCTCTTCACCGCGCCGATGGAGGAGGACCTGCCGCTTCTAGACACCGACCCCGGCGCGGCCCGTGGCCAGCAGTATGACCTGGTGTGTAACGGCGAGGAGGTCGCCGGGGGGTCCATCCGGATCCACCGGCGGGAGGTCCAGGAGAAGGTCTTTCGGCTCATCGGGCTGGACCTGGAGACGGCGCGGGAGCGGTTCGGCCATATGCTTGAGGCTTTCGAGTACGGCACCCCGCCTCACGGCGGCATCGCCCCCGGAATCGACCGGCTGGTGATGCTTCTGGCCGGGGAGTCTAATATCCGGGAGGTGATTGCGTTCCCCAAGACAGGGCAGGCGGCCGACCTGATGGCCGGGGCCCCGTCGCCGGTGGAGCTCTGGCAGTTGGAGGAGCTGCACATTCAGATCATCGAGGACCCTGACCAACTTGACAATGGACCACTCCACACCGGGGAGGGAGGAAGATGACTTACTCACATAATGACTTGCTGAAGCGCGTGCGGGAGGACGGGATTCGATTCGTCAGCCTGCAGTTCACCGACATCCTGGGCACCATCAAGAGCGTCACCATCCCGGCCGGTCAACTGGAGGGGGCGCTGGAGAGCGGGGTGTGGTTCGACGGCTCCTCCATAGAGGGCTTCGCCCGCATCTATGAGAGCGACATGGTCCTCGTGCCCGACCCCGCCACCTATCGGGTTCTGCCCTGGAGCGAGCCGGAGCGCCGGCGGGCCCGGATCATCTGCGATGTCCACAGTCCCGGTGGTCAGCCCTCCCTCGGCGACCCCCGTTCCGCTCTCCGTCGGGTGTTGGCCCGCCTCGCCAAGCGGGGATGGGTGTACAACGTCGGGCCGGAGTTGGAGTTCTTCCTGTTCAAGCGGAACGACGCCCCGTTGCTCCATCCCGTTCCCCACGATGTGGGGGGGTACTTCGACTTCTCGCCGCGGGACGAGGCGCAGCAGGTGCGCAGCGAGATCATCCTGGCCTTGGAGGCGATGGGGATCGAGGTGGAGATGGGCCATCATGAGGTGGCCACCGGTCAGCATGAGATCGACTTCCACTACGCCGACGCGCTGACCAGCGCCGACAACGCGGTCACTTTCAAGTACACCGTGCGGGCCATCGCCGCCAGCCACGACCTGCACGCCAGCTTCATGCCCAAGCCGATCTTCGGCGTCAACGGTTCAGGGATGCATACCCACCAGAGTTTCTTCGACAGCGAGGGGCGCAACCTCTTCTACAAGGCCGACGATCCCTATCATCTCTCCCAACTAGCCTATAACTTCATCGCCGGTCAGATCGCTCACGCCCGGGCATTGGCGGCGGTGGTGGCGCCGACGGTGAACAGCTACAAGCGGCTGACGCCGGGGTACGAGGCCCCGGTCTACGTTTGCTGGGCTCACCTGAACCGCTCCGCCCTCATCCGGGTGCCGGCCACCCGCGCCGGTCGGGAGGGGGCGACGCGGATCGAACTGCGCTGCCCCGATCCCAGCGCCAACCCCTACCTGGCCTTCGCGGCCATGCTGGCGGCGGGGCTGGATGGGGTCGAGCGCGGCCTCACGCCCCCCCCGCCGGTCAATGAGGATGTGTATCATTTCGACGAGCGGGACCTGCGGGAGCGGGCCATCGGCACTCTGCCGGGCACGCTGGCCGAGGCGCTGGACGAACTGGAAGAGGATGCGGTGATCCAGGAGGCCCTGGGGGCTGTTATCACGGAGACGCTGTTGCGGGCCCGCCGGGCGGAATGGGATGAGTACCGGATCCAGGTGACGCCCTGGGAGCTGGAACGGTATCTGGAGGTGGCGTAGGGGTGGAGGGGCTGAGGGGTCAGGCTTGGCGCGTTGCCCGCCAGATGTTGGCGCGGATGCGCGCTTGGTGGTGGCCGAATCCCCGCAGGAAAGTCTCTACCTGCTGTCGGCGGGAATCGCTCTCGTGAGGACAGGGGGGGGTGGGGGGGAAGCCCACCACGCGGGCGTAACGGTCCAGCTCCTTTGCCGGTATGTAGATGAGGGGGCGGACGACGGTGATCCGCCCGCCGAAGAAGTCCACCTTCGGCTCCAGCGTCTCCAATCGGCCGGCGAAGAGCAGGTTGAGCAGCGCGGTGACGGCGGCGTCGTCGGCGTGGTGACCGAAGGCCAGTTTGTTGCAGCCCAACCCGTCGGCGGCCAGGAAGAGCGCTTTGCGCCGGTTCCAGGAGCAGCGAAAGCAGCTCATCGGCAGAGGCTCGTCTGGCGGCAGCTCCAGCGGCACGAAGCGGTAGGCCACTCCCCGTTCCTCGAACCACGGTGCAAGCATCCCGGTCAGATCGGGGAGGCCGGCGGCTGTGCCCACCACGTGGAGGGCGACCACCTCGTAGGAAAAGGGAACCCGCTCCCGGTAGCGCAGGAGCAGGTCCAGCAGCGTGCGGCTGTCCTTTCCGCCGGAGACCGCCACCGCCACTCGGTCCCCCTCGCCCAGCAGGTCAAACTCCTTGCACGCCTTCGCGAAAGGCTTCAACAGAAATGAGGCAACTTTGTCATTTGCCATTTGTCATTTGTCATTGGCATCGGGCTTTGCGATCTCTCGCTCTTCATACTGCCGCCGATAGTACTCCTGGTAGTGCTCCCCGCTCTTGATAGGCCGCCACCACCATTCGTTCTCCACGTACCACCGGACGGTTCGCTCCAGCGCCTCCTCGAAGGTGTAGCCCGGTTCCCATCCCAGGGCGCAGATCTTGCTGATGTCGAGGGCGTAACGGCGGTCGTGGCCGGGCCGATCTTGCACGGGTTGGATGAGGGAGTGGGGCTTGCCCAGCAGGTCGAGGATGGCGCGGGCCATGTCGATGTTGCGGGTCTCCACACCGGTTCCCAGGTTATAGATCTCTCCGGGCTTTCCCCGGTGCAGCACCACGTCGATGCCCTCGCAGTGGTCCAGGACGTATTGGTAGTCCCGCATCTGGGTGCCGTCCCCGTAGAGGGGGAGGGGCCGGTCGTCGATCCCGTTGGTGATGAAGAGGGGGACCACCTTTTCCGGGTACTGGTTGGGGCCGATGTTGTTGGAGCCCCGGGTGATGGTCACCGGGACACCGAAGCTGGTGTAGTAGGCAATGCAGAGCATATCCCCCCCTGCCTTGGAGGCGGAGTAGGGGCTGCGGGTGTGGAGGGGGTCGGTCTCCCGGCTGCGTCCCTCCAGCACTTCGCCGTACACCTCGTCGGTGCTCACCTGGTGGTACCGCTCCAGTCTGAACTCCTTGGCCGCCTCCAGCAGCACATAGGTGCCGAAGACGTCGGTGCGGATGAACTCGTCCGGCTCCATCAGCGAGCGGTCCACGTGGGTGGCGGCGGCGAAGTTGACGATGGTGTCTACCTGGTGCTCCCGCACCACCGCCCGTACCTTCTCGGCGTCACAGATGTCCCCTTTGACGAAGGCGTACCGGTCGGCGAAGTCTCGGGCCACATCCTTGAGGTTCACCAGGTTCCCGGCGTAGGTCAGTTTATCGTAGACCACGATCCGGTAGTCGGGGTACTTTCGGAGCATATGGCGGACGAAGTTGGAGCCGATGAAGCCGGCCCCGCCAGTGACCATCAGATTGCGCACAGTTTTCCTCCTGACATAGGCGATGAAGTTATCGTATGGCGGCGGACAGCGCCCGGGCGATGCGGGCGGCGACGCGGGCGTTGTTGACCAGCAGGGCCTCGTTGGCCGCCCGGGAGCGCCCTTTGGTTCGTTCTGCCAGCCAGGATAGCAGGAAAGGGGTCAGGTCCTTGCCGCCGATCCCCCTCGCCTCCGCTTCGGCCACTGCCGCCTCGATCTGGGTCTGGGCCTCCTCCCAGGACCACTCCGCCTCCCTCGGGACCGGCACGCAGACCAGGAGGGCGGCCTGCAGTCCCAAGCCATCTCGAGCCTGGGCCATCGCTGCCACCTCCTCGGGGGTATCCGCCCGGGCGGAGACCGGCAGGCCGGAGGAGCGGCTGGTGAAGGCGGGTAAGGTGTCGGTGGTGTAGCCCACCACCGGGACCCCCAGCGTCTCCAGCTTCTCCATCGTGCGGGGCAGGTCCAGGATGGCCTTGGCCCCGGCGCAGACGACGACGATGGGGATGGAGGCCAGGGCGGGCAGGTCGGCGGAGATGTCCTCCGGGTGGCCTCGGTGGACGCCGCCGATGCCGCCGGTGGCGAAGACGCGGATGCCGGCCCGGTGGGCCAGGTGCATCGTGGCGGCGACGGTCGTCCCGCCGGTG
>DQUX01000093.1 GCA_015662065.1 Anaerolineales bacterium
CCCCACCCCCTTGCGAGATGATGCCTTCCCCCACCGCTCGACCTCCTCCACGCCTATTCAATGTACCCCAGGTCTCTCAGGCGGGCCTTCACCACCTCGTCGACCTCCGACTCCACCACAACCTGCTGACCAACCTCGCCGGTCTCGTAGGTCTCAACAGCGCGGAGGGGATGCTGCGCCAGGAACGCCGGGGCCAGCGCCTCCTCCAGCACACGACCGTCCATATCCCCGGCCACCGGCAGCCCCATCAGCGCCAGAGCGGTGGGTGTCACGTCGTAGACGGAAGCCCCTTCCAGAACCACGCCCGATCTGACGGCCGGGCCGGAGAGGATCAGGATACCGTCTGGGGCATCGTCGTGCTGCCCCGACCACGGCAGCTTGCCCGAGGGGCCATGCCCGTGGTCCGAGACGACGATGACAGAGGTGCCCTCATCCGCCTTGGCCAGGAATTGGCCCAGAATCTCATCAAGATAGATGTACCAGTTCTCGATCACCTTCCCATACTTGGCGATCTCCTCCTGAGAGATGTCCCTGAAGTGCTGAGGCTCCATACAGTGCCAGAAGAAATGTTGGGCCGCGTCTGCGCTCAGGAAGACGCCGAAGAGGTCCGGCCGGTACTTCCGGTAGAAGTGGAGGCCCGCCCGAGCCCGGAACTCGTGGCGCAGGTAAACCAGCTTGAGGAACGTGGTCGGGTGGTACCGCTCCGGCTCGGGATCGATGGGGTCGTAGCGGAATCGGGCCAGCTCCTCCGCCTCCTCCGGCCCCAGATCGAAGAACCGCCGCACCTCCTCCAGCGAGAGTGCCTGGTCCATCCGCGCGAACCGCCTCGCCTCCGCCAGCAACTCCGGCGGATAGGTGGCCTGATTCAGCTCGGCCGCCGGAAAGTTCAGCAGGTGTTCGACATACTGGGAGATCATAAAGCCGTTCACCGGCTCCGCCGGCCAACTGTTCCACCAGCTCACGAACCCCGTCGTCCGCCCGCAATCGCCAACGATGTTCCAGATCGCCTTGCACTTCCGGAAGTTGCTGGTCAGAGGGGCCGATTTGATCCACCCCTTCTCCAGCAACAACCGCTTCCACCAATGAACCCGTCCCACCCGATAGAGGAGCTTCGCCGCAGGGCTCAACTGCTCCCACCGGTAGTCATACAATCCCCTCTTCAGGCCGGGCACCTTCAGCACGGTGAAGGCCTTCATACCGTGCTTATCGGGCGACTTTCCGGTGCTCATCGTGGCCCAGATCAGCGGGGAGAGCGTCGGGTAGAAGGTCTTAAGCGGTCCGTAGGCCCCCTCCTCCATCAAGCGCGCGATGTTCGGCAGCCGACCGGCCTTGACCAGAGGCATCATCACGCGCCAGGTCGCCGAGTCGATCCCGATGAGCATCACCTTTGGACCCGGCCTATGGCCGCCGGGCAGACCTATACCCCGACCGCGCAGCATCGTTTCCCCTTCGTCCACATCAGTTGACGGCTGACCAGCCATGCTCAACTCCTTGCGTCACGGAATGATAAATCTGAAGCCATTCGGCTATCTCCTCCTGTACCGTCTTGACAGGCCGGATCCCTTTCCGAAGGGATTCCAGCAACGCGGGCTGATCCACGACCCGCTGCAACTGGACGGCCAGATCCCCCGCGTCCCCCATCCGGAACAGCAGCCCGTTCACCCCGTGCTGGACCAGCTCCGCCAGCCCGCCCCGGTCGCTGGCGATGACCGGCGTCCCGGCGGCGAAGGCCTCCAGAATCACGTTGGGGCTGTTCTCATACCACACCGAGGGCACCACCAGCACGTCCAGCCCACTGTGGATCTCCAGAATCCGCTCGTTGGGGAAAGTCCCGGCGAACGTGATCCGCCGATCCCCGTCGATCAGCCTGTGCAGTCGGCGGGTGAAGGCGGGGAACTGCTCGGCGTTGCCGTAGAGCAACAAGCGGGGCGGCGGCCCCTGCGCCCGCAGCCGCCTGAAGGCCCGCACCAACAGGTCCACCCCTTTGTGCCGGGCGATCTGCCCAATGTACCCCACTCGCAAGTAGGGTGAGGGTTCCTTTTCACTGTCGCCGACCCACCGCTCCGTGTCGATACCCTGCCGCAACTGCCGGAATCGGGGGTTGTGGAGGCCGTGGGTGGTCAGCATCTCCCGAAGAAACCGGGAGTTGGAGATCACCAGATCGGCCGCGCGGAACATCCCCCGCAGATAGCGCCGCCGTTCCTCCAACGCCGCCAGCAAGTCCGCCTTCCCCATCCCCCTCAGGACGGCCGGAGACCGCCACAGCCGTCGCAGCAGCCGGTTGGACGCCCCGCCAGTGAGCCTGGCCGTCAGCCGGTACCGCCGCCGATCCTGCGCGAGGCACAGCGCACACTCGACGAGATCCTCCGGCGCGTCGCACACCGAGCCATCCCGCCGCAGGAGCGTCACCCGCGGGCAGAGGAACCAGAAGTCCATCGGCATAAGGACCACCGGAACACCGAGGGAGCGGGAGGCCGAGATGACGGTGCCGGACATCAGATAGCCGCTGATAAGATGGAGCACGTTGGGCTGAAAGTCCTCCAGGTAGGATAGGATCTGCCGCTCGACGAGCGGGTTGCGGAAGCTCCAGCGGAAGGGATCGGGAGCCAGGGGCAGGTTGAAGTACAGCCGCCGGACCGGGATGCCGTCGTACAACCCGTCGGTATACCCCAGTTGGCCCGCTGGGCCCCGGGCATCCGATTGGACACAGATGACGTGGGCCTCATCCCCCCTTTGCCGGAGCCCGCGGGCGATGCGATACGCCTGCCACTCGGCCCCGCTGATGTGATCGGGCGGAAAATGGTGAACGACGACCAGTAATTTCAAGCTATCCTCCACATTGCCCTCACAAGGCAAACACCCGCACCTGTGCAAAGGGGGAATCCACTCAACGCCGGAAGGGTTCTCCGACGCCGGTCAGGGGCAATCGGGGCGGCGGGAACAGTCAGCGGGGGGAATCCACCACCTCGCCAGCCTCGTCCAGACCGTCCTCGCTGTGAGCGACGGGGGGCATCTCCGCCCGCGTCGGCAGGGCCAGTTCCAGCCCGCCCTCCTCCGCCCCGGCGGCCTCCGGCACCTCGAAATAGGCCGCCGCGAAACGTTTCAGGTCCTCCCGCGGGATCAACCACCTCCACCGTTTCCGCGTCGCCGGCAGCCTGCCCGTCCGGCACCAGCGGCCCACCGTCGCCTTGCTGACCCCGAGCAGGGTCGCCGCCTCCGCCAGGGTGAGCATAACCGGCCAGCCGGCGTCGTCTGGGCCGAGCAGGCGCGCTGTCGAACCGTACAACTGCCCCCCGCCGACCTTCACCCGAGCGAAGGCGATCCCCAGCCTCCCCTCCGCCCGACCGTCTGAGAGGACCTCCTTCATTAGCACCACCGACTGACGTCGGGTGCGCCCCTCGCAACAGACCAAGACCACCCGCTCGGCCACCGAGGCCAGCAACATCGCATCCGGCGCCACCGTCCCCGCGGGGCTATCGATCAGCACCACGTCGGCGTACTCCCTGAGGGTCTGGATCAGCGGCACCAACTGCCCCACGGTCAAGAGCGCTGCCGGGTCCGCCGGCGGGCGGCCGCTGGGCAACAGATACAGGTTGTTGATGCCGGTCGCCCGCAGCTCCACCGGCGGCCACGAGGTGGGGATGGTGGCCTCTCCACTCAGCAGCTCCGACAGCCCCCGTCCGTTGGGCTGGTCGAACCACTCATGCAACCGCGGGCTCCGCATGTTGGCATCCACGACGATCACCCGCAACCCGGTCGTGGCGATGCTCATCCCCAGGTTGGTCACGGTAAAGGTCTTCCCCTCCCCAACCCCCGGGCTCGTCACCAGCACGACCCCGGGGCGCTGGTCCTGCCCGGCCCGCATCAGGGCCGTGCGGAGGCTACGGATCGCCTCGATCTCCACCTGCCGGAAGCGGAGAGAAGTGGCCAGGGCGGACTTCCCCACCTTCACCTTGGGCACAATTCCTAAAATGGGGATGCCCTCCATCTCCCGCTCCCATCTCCCCTGCCAGCGCACCGCGTCGTCCATATATTCGATGAGGAAGACCCCCGTCGCCGCCAGCAACAGGCCCACCACCCCCGCTACAGCTATGAAAAGCTTGTCCCGGCGAGGCAGCGGTGCCACCGGCTCGACGGCCGGGTCGAACAGAGAGACGACATTGGGAGACTCCATTCGATAGGAATCCAACAAACTGGCGTACGTGGCCTGGTGGTCCGCCTTCGCCGCCTCGAGCTGGCCGAGACGGTTCTGCGCCTCCTCCAGCTCCGCCGCCGAGGTCAGTTCGACCAGGGAGGTCTGCAGTTCGGTGATCACCTCATCGAGCCGCTCAATCCGCGCCTCCAGATCATCCAACTGCCTGCGGATGAAGGCCTGCCGCTGGGCCTGGTCCTCCTGGGATACAGGGCTGCGCCGGACCAGCTCATCCGCCAGCGCGTTGGCGATCAACGCAGCCGCCCGCGGGTTGGTATCCACCACCTCGATCTCCAACAACTGCGCCTCGGGATAGACGCGGGTGGCAATCTGCGCCGCCAACTGCTCCGGCCGCCGGTCCACCAGCCCCAGTTGAGCGATAACCGCCTCCAGCACCGGCCCCTCCCTGGCCAGCCGCGCGTAGGCGTTGGCCAGGTTGTTGGCGACGCTCAACTGCCACGGGTCGGGATTGGGGTTCTGGAGGCTGCTGCCGATGACCAGCGTGGCCCTGGCCCGATACGTATCCGGTCGGCGGGAGAAGAAGAAGCCGGTGAGAAGGGCCGGGATGAGGGCGCTGATGACAAACAGCCACCACCAGCGCTTGACCGCACCTATGTAGCGAGCGATTTGCTTACTCATACCCGCTCTGTATTCTCGCCAACGTGCTCCTGTTGACCTGCGCGACCACCGATCGACTGGACGGTGCCATCCCCCGCGAAGTAATACCCAATCCCCCAGCGAGTGCGGATATAGCAGGGGTTGGCCGGATCATCCTCAATCTTCCGCCGCAGATAGCGGATGTACACGCTGAGGTAGCCGACCTCCTCCGCGTACTCCGGCCCCCACACACTGACCAGCAGCTCCCGATGCGGCACGATCCGTCCCTTCTGGCTGACCAGGTACATCAGCAGGCGGGCCTCGGTCGGCGTGAGGTGGATCGGCTCCCCACACCGCGTGACGGTCCCATCCGTAAGATCGACC
Source organism: Anaerolineales bacterium (assembly GCA_015662065.1). Taxonomy (GTDB): domain Bacteria; phylum Chloroflexota; class Anaerolineae; order B4-G1; family DUEL01; genus SZUA-1492. The sequence goes on from DQUX01000093.1 coordinate 5,174, forward strand.
CGCAGCATCCCGTCTTCATAAACGGCCCGCCAGCCACCATTTACCCCCTTCCCAGCCCGGCGAAGGACCGTGCGGATGCGCGCCTTCAACTCGTCGAAACTGCACGGCTTGGTCAGATAGTCGTCGGCCCCCAGAGAGAGCCCCCTGAGGACGTCCGTTCGCCCCGTCCTGGCGGTGAGCATGATAATCGGCGTGTCACAGACATGCCGGAGCCGCTGGCACGTGGTCCAGCCATCCATCTCCGGCATCATGATATCCAGGATGATAACATCGGGGCGCGTCTCGTAGGCGCGCCGGAGTCCCTCCTTACCGCTGTCTGCGGTAACAACCTTGAAGCCCTCCCGTTCCAACCCCAGCCGTAGAAGCGTCAGCAGCCCAGGGTCATCGTCGATCACCAGGATCGTCTCGCCCATCTTCTCCCTCACCTCCACTCCCGGCACACAGATCGGGGCGGGCATGCCGTCCTGCCCCCCCCAACCTGCCCGCCCTCATCATTAACCACCCATCCTCCGCTCACGACAGCCAGCCAAAGGGACCCTCCCCCCCTATCCGCCCTCCGGCTCGGCCCTCCACCAGAGATACGAGAGATTCCCTAAAATCCCCCCAGTTTCAGTAATGTAGCAGAAACTCGTATGGGATAGGTGAACAATAGGTCAAAAAATGACAAAAATGACAAAAAGCCCCTTTCCTCACTGGAAAGGGGCCGAGAACGGGGGCCGGGGGGGTTAAAGCAGATCTTCCGCGTCGAAATAGTACCCCCCACCCCGCACCGTGTGGATATACCGGGGAGAACGGGGGTTAGGCTCCACCTTCCGCCGCAGCCGATAGATATACTGCTTCACCAGGTCCGGCTCGCCGATCCGCTCCGGCCCCCAAACCTGGGCCAGAATGGCATCGGCACTGAGCACTTTGCCAGCGTGCCGGATCAGCAGCCGGAGCACCTCGAATTCTTTGGGGGTCAGATACACGGTCCGGTTGTCGATCACCAACTCGTGCCGGCCACAATCCAGCATGACCGACGCCGCGGGGAAGAGAATCTCTACCCCCTCGTCGGCCCGCTCACTGGCCCGGCGAAGGCAGGCCATCAACCGGCTGACCAACTCAAACCGGTCGAACGGCTTGACCACGTAGTCATCCGCCCCCATAGAGAAACCCCGCACGACGTCCTCAATGGTCCCCTTGGCCGTCACGAAGATGATGGGGGCGTCCGTCATCTCCCGCAAGCGACGGCACGCCTCGAACCCATCCACGTTGGGCATCATCACATCGAGGAGAATCACGTCGGGATGAGCCTGATAGGCAGCCCGCAACCCCGAAAGAGCATCCCAGGCCGTGACGACATCAAATCCCTCGGCGGTCAGCAATATCTGCAGCATCTCCAGCGCCTCGGGCTGATCATCAACGACGAGCACGCGGAATCGACGACGCATTCCCCCTCCTCTCAGCTCTCCTGACACAACGACTGCTCTCTACCGTCGGGGGCCCCCCTTCCCCGGAGCCTATCCGAAAACTTTTCAGATAGGCTCTCAGAGAGCAGACGGAAAACCCTGGCCAACCTGTACCGGCAGTGGGGGGAAGGTGTTGTGCATCTCACGTTGCGCGTCCAGATTGGCTCCTACAGCTATCCCTTCGCCTGGCGGCTCTACCTGCGAGAGAAGACGGTGCGGCGGCTGAACCGTAGACGGCCCAAAGGGAAGCGGCTGCGCTTCAAGAGCAAGTACCGCCCTGGCGCGGGAGATGTTGGAAGAACTGCGGGACCTTCTCCCAGAAGGGTACACAGTCTACGTCTTGTTCGACCGCCGGTAGGTGCTCATCAGCGCCTGCCGGCAGGCGATCCGGACGGGAAGCATCGAGCCGGTCTTGCAGCGCTTTATCACCGCGCATGTGTTCGGCTGACACAGGACCACTCCTTTGAACGAACGTAGGCTTGTCGAAGGCCAAGACGGCATGTCTTGTGCCTGGCTTCGCTTTGCCGGCTTGATGCACCACAGGGGCCGATCTCCTTATTGCATCATAGCGATTGGTGCTCTTCTAAGCCCGAAATCTGCCAGAGTCCAGTCCATTA
>DQUX01000404.1 GCA_015662065.1 Anaerolineales bacterium
ACCAAGCCCTGCGGGCCGAAAGCCGGCCCCCGAAGGGGGCTTTGCCGGCTGAGCCGGGCAGTTCGGCGCCCGGCGGGATGGGCAACCAATACCAACACTCAAGAGGGAGACTACCGGACGATAAGAGCGCTGCAAATGGAAGAACGAAGGATATGGGTTGCTGAGCCGGATACGGCCTTCCGGCAACAGATAGAGGAAAGCCTGCACAAGGCCGGAATCCTGGTCACCGGGCTGGGAGAGACGAGCCCCCCCGTCCCCTGGAAAGAGGAAGACACCCTTATCATCGCCGCCGACCTGCTCCCCATCCCCAAGCCTCCGGCGACGGTCATCGTCCTGGTTCCCCCAAAGGCCGGGGATGCCCCAGCCCAGGTCCTCGAGAGCGACGCCATCTGGTGCATCCCCAGGGACCCGGCCTGGCTCCCCTACCTGCCGACCTTCCTGGCAGCAGCACAAGTGCAGGGAGATCGCCTGGAAGCCAGGGACGTCTACAGCCGGGTGCTGGAACAGATGGACGAAGGGGTCGTCATCGAGGACGCTGAGGGCCGTTTCACCTTCGTCAGCCGCCGCGCAGCCGAGGTGCTGGGCTACGCACCCGAGGAGCTCCTCGGCTGCCACTTCAGCGAGATCATCCACCCCGACGACCAGGGGCTGGCGATCGCTGAGACCACCAAACGACCCCACGGCATCGCCAGCCAGTACAAAGTACGGGCGGTGCGCAGCGACGGCTCCCCCCTCCCCGTCTGGATCGCCGCCACCCCCCTGTTCGAAAAAGGCCAGTTCTCCGGCGTGCTCACCACCTTCCGCGATCTTTCGCGGATGAAGAGTCTTCAGGAACGATCCCAGGCCCTCCAGCAGGTCGCCATCGCCGTGGGCGAGGAAAGGGACCTGCCGGAGATCTTCCTCCACACCCAAGACGCGCTACAGACGATCATTGGGGGCGCCCAGCATGTCCTCTTCACTATTGCAAGTGAGGAGGGGGAGACAATCCGACCCTTGATGACCTCTCCTCCCTCCCCCTTGCTCGACCTGCTCGAGAACATCCTGGGTATACCCCCGTCGGAGATGCGCCTTCCCATCTCCAGGCTGCCCCTCGAGTGGCAGGAACGGATCCCCAAAGGACGTCCCTGCATCAGCCTGGACATCATAGGGCTCGGGCGAGAGGTCTTCGGCCCAGAGATCACCGAAGCGGACCTCCAGATGATCCAAGCGCGCAGCGTCGTGGCGCTGCCCCTCCGCTCCGGCGGCCTGCTGCGGGGGATCACTTTTGTGACTCTCGACCGACCCCACATCCACCAGGAGGAGCTGGACCTGGCGATGGCGGTGACCAATCTGGTCGCCTCCGCCCTGGAGAACCGCTCCCTCCTAGAGCGGGCCCGCCGTCGGGCCTATAACCTGGACCGGCTGTTTGAGCTGGCCCAAGCAATGGCCGCCTCCACCGAACCCACCGAACTGGCCGCCATAGCTGCCCGGCAGTTCATCCAGATCCTCGACGTGGAAGAGGCCAGCATCTCCCTCTGGGATCGCCAGCGGGATGTCCTGCAAACGATTGCGGACATCTGGTATGACCACGAAGAGGATACATTCAGACCCTGGCCCGACGTACGGCCCTTTCCCCCCGCGCGCTTCCCGGCCACCCGCCAGGTGATGAAAAGCCGACAGCCCCTCCAGATCCTCATCAGCGATCCCGACGCCGACCCCCACGAACTGGCGTACATGCGAGAGGCCGGGGACAAGACCCTGGTCATCCTCCCATTGGTCCACAAGGGCCGGTGCATCGGCGTCGTCGAACTGGAGGACTCGATCAGGGAACGCCGGCTCACCCCCGATCAGATGAATCTGGCGATGACGCTGGCCGGGCAGGTGGCCGCAGCGATGGAAAACGCCCGCCTCTTCGCCGAGACCCAACGACGGGCAATGCAGCTCAGGACGGCCGCCGAGGTCGCCCGGCACGCCACCGGAATCCTCGACCTCAAGACACTCCTCACCCAGACGGTGGAGTTGATCCGCCAGCGGTTCGAGCTTTACTATGCCGGCATCTTCCTGGTAGACGAGACCGGCCAGTGGGCGGTCCTCCGGGCCGGCACTGGCGACGCGGGGCGCCAGATGCTGGCGGCAGGCCACAAACTCGAGGTGGGCGGCTCCTCGATGATCGGCTGGTGCATCGCCCACGGCGAGGCCCGCATCGCCCTGGACGTGGGGAAGGAGGCCGTCCGCTTCGAGAACCCCGTGCTGCCGGAGACCCGCTCCGAGATGGCGCTGCCGCTGATCAGCAAGGGACGGGTCATCGGCGCGATGACCATCCAGTCCGCCCGGCCCACCGCCTTCTCCCAGGAGGACATCACCGCCCTGAGGACGATGGCCGATCAACTGGCCAACGCTATCGAGAACGCCCATCTGCACGAGGAGCAACATCGCCGCCTCGCCGAGCTGTCCGCCCTGTACGAGATCGGCCGGGCCATCACCGCCTTCCTCGACCCCCGGGAGCTCATCGAGGCCGTCTACGAGCAGGCAAGCCGGTTTACCAACACCTCCCACTTCTACATTGCCCTCTGGGATCGAAATACCGACACCATCCGCCTGCCCGTGGTCGTTGAGAGAAAGCACAAATACTACAACCAAGAAGTAGACTGGGAAGGGCTCGTCGGTTGGGTCCTCCGCCACAGGGAGCCCCTGTTGATAGACGATATAGACCGGGAGGAGGCTCTTCCCCCCACCGCGAAACCACTGCTCGTGGGGAAGGTCCGTCCTCTCTCCCTTGTTCTCGTCCCCCTTGCCGTCGGGGAGCAGGTCATCGGAGCGCTCTCGGTCCAGAGCGAACGGCGCAACGCCTACACCCAACAGGACCTCGATTTCCTCACCGCCGTCGCCAGTCAGGTGGCGGTAGCCCTCCAGAACGCCCAGCTCTACGCAGAGACCCGCCGCAGAGCGGAGGAGATGGCCGCCCTCAACGCCGTCGCAGCCCGCCTGGGCCAGTCCCTGGAGCTCCAGGAGGTGCTGGACACGGCGATGGAGGAGGTCACCAGCGTGCTGGGCGTAGAGAACGCCGCCATCAGCCTGGTGGACGAGGAGGCAAAGGAACTGGTCCTGCGCGCTCAGTGCGGACTCCGCTACTCTCACCTGGGAATGCGCATCCCCCTGGGCCAGGGACTATCCGGGTCGGTCGTCAACACCGGCGAGGTGTTGGTCACGGGCGACGTCAGCGAGGACCCCCGCCTGGCGGTGCCCGAGTTCGCCCGGGAGCAGATCCAGGCAATGGCCCTGGTCCCAATGCACTCTCGCGGAAAGGTCGTGGGCGTCCTCAGCGCGATGAGCCACAGCCCTTATGAGTTCACGGAGCGGGAGATCGAACTGCTCAAGGCCATCGCCAACCAGGTCGGCGTGGCGGTGGAGAACGCCCGCCTCTTCGAGGCCGAACGGTCCCAGCGGGAGACGGCCGAGACTCTGCGCAGCGTGGCCGCCGTGCTTGCCTCCAGCCTGGAGATCCGGCAGATCCTGGACTGGCTGCTGGAACACCTGGAGCGGCTGGTACCCCACGACCGGGCGACGGTGATGCTGCTGGAGGAAGGACAACTCCGGGTGGCCGCCACCCACGGCTACGACCGGCTGCCCGGCGGACAGGAGGCCACCGACCACACCGTGGCGCTGGCGGAAGATCCTCTCCTCCGGCACGTGGTGCAGGGCAAGGAGGCCACGCTGATCCCAGACACCGCCTCCGACCCTCGGTGGTGGTATGAGGTCCCCCTATGGCGCACCAGCAGTTGGATCGGCGTGCCGCTGACGGTCCGAGACACGGTGATCGGGGTGCTGACTGTGGCGCGGGATAGCCCACCGGCGTTCAGCCAACGGGAGGCCGCTCTGGTCGCCGACATCGCCAGCCACGCCGCCGTCGCCATCGAGAACGCCCGCCTGTACGAGGAGGCCCGCCGACAGGCCCACGGACTGGCCACGATGTACCGCATCGCCACCACCGTGAGCCGCTCGCTGGAACTGCCCGCCGTCCTCTCCGAAGCCCTGGCCCACGTCGCGGAGCTGGTCGGACTGCGCTCCGGAGCCATCTTCCTGCGGGAGAGGAACAGCAACTGGATGACCCTGGCCGCCCACCGCAGGCTGCCGGAAGGGGCGCCGGAGAGGTTGCAGACCATCCCCCTAGGGCAAGGGCTGCTGGGCAGAGCCGCGGAACGGACCGAGGTCACCCGGCTGCCGGTGTGGGAGATATTCTCCGGCGAGACAGGGAACAGGTGGAAGCAGTCGTCGTCGGGCGTGGTGGTGCCCCTGTGGGTGCGCGGGCGGGTGATCGGCGCGATGGCCCTGGGTACCCCCGAGGCCGGAGAAGTGTCCCCGACCACCATCCGCCTGCTGGATACCGTCGCCCGTCACTTGGCGGTAGCCATCGAGAACGCCCGGCTCTACGCCGAGATGGAGACCCGAGAACAGATGGCCCGCGCCCTCTACCAGGTCACCCGCCAGCTCACCTCTCTGGAGCCCCGCCAGATCCCCGAGCGCGTCCTGGCGGAGCTCCGCCAAGTGGTCGCCTACGACGTGGCCGGCGTGCTCATCCGCTGGGACCACGGGACAGACCTGATGCTCCACGTCACCTCCCCCTGCTCCCGGCAGGAGCTCCAACGGGCGGAGGACCGGCTGCTGGAGGGATTCCGGTTGCTGGGCGGCGGGCTGCTGAATACCGGGGAGCTCAACCGCTCTGTATGGTCCCAGGTGGAGACCACAACCACCTCCACCTCACAGGCCGCTCTGGAATCCCACCTCAGCGCCCCCCTGGTCGTCGGCGAGCGGCTCTCAGGCATCCTGCAACTGTCCAGCCGCCACCCCCAGGCCTACGACGAGAAGGCCCAACGGCTCCTGCTGACCATCGCCAACCAGGTGGCGACGGCGGTCGAGAACGCCCAACTGTACCAAGCGGTGAAAGAGCACGCCACACACCTGGAGGAGGCATACGCCAAACTGAAGGAGGTGGACCAGCTCAAGGACGAGCTGATCCAGAACGTCTCCCACGAACTGCGCACCCCCTTGACCTTCGTCAAGGGATACGTGCAATTGTTGTTGGACGAGGAACTGGGGCCGCTGACGGAACCGCAGCGCAGGAGCCTGGACGTGGTGGCCCGCAAGACCGACCACCTGGCCCGACTGGTCAGCGACATCGTGACCCTGGAGACGGTCACCCGCGAGACGCTGGACCGGAAACCGACCGACCTGGGGCAACTGGCGCGGATGGCGCTGGAGGGCTGCCGCCCCTCGGCCACCCAGGCCAGTATCAAGCTCCGGGAGGAGATCCCCGCAGCGCTCCCCCTGGTCCTGGCCGATTGGTCCCGCATCAGCGAGGTCTTCGACAACCTGCTTGCCAACGCCATCAAGTTCAGCCCCAACGGCGGGACCATCACCGTGCGGGTGGTGGAGGAGGGGGACTGGGTGAGAGCCGAGGTGTCCGATACCGGCATCGGCATCCCGGCGGAGAAACTCCCCCACGTCTTCGACCGATTCTACCAGGTGGACGGCTCCTCCCGCCGACGGTTCGGAGGTGTGGGCCTGGGGCTGGCCATCGTCAAGCGCATCGTCGAATCCCACGGCGGACGGGTGGGCGTGGAGAGCGAGCCGGGGAAGGGCAGCACTTTCCACTTCACCCTGCCCAAAGCCAACCCGTAGGGAAAACCTCTTGTCATACCCCTACGTGATCCTCAAATCGGGACGGGAGCGATCCGTCCTCCGCCGCCATCCCTGGATCTTCTCCGGGGCGGTGGCCCGCGTGGAGGGCCAGCCCGCCAACGGGGAGGTCGTAGAGGTGCGGGATGCAGGCGGGGGATGGCTGGCCCGCGGGTACATCAACCGCCACTCCCAGATCACCGTCCGGATCCTCACCTGGGACCCCGACGAGGGGATCGACCGTGCTTTCTGGCGCCGGCGGCTGGAACAGGCCGTGGCCAGCCGGGCTACCCTGTCCCGCGACCCCGGCACCACCGCCTACCGGCTGGTCCACGCCGAGTCCGACGGCCTGCCGGGGCTGGTGGCGGATCGGTACGGGGAGTGCGTGGTGGTCCAATTCCTCACCCTGGGGCTGGAGCGCTGGAGGGAGGAGATCCTGGATGGGCTGGCCGACCTCCTGGCCCCCCAAACCATCTTCGAGCGATCCGACGTGGAGGTGCGAGAGAAGGAGGGGCTCCCCCCTCGCGTGGGGCGGCTGCGGGGGGAGGAACCGCCCCAACGGCTGGAGATCCTGGAGCACGGCCACCGGTTCTGGGTGGAGGTGCAGACTGGGCAGAAGACCGGGTTCTACCTAGACCAAAGGGAGAACCGAGCGCGGCTTCCGGCCTTCTGCGCCGAGGCGGAGATGCTGGACGGCTTTTCCTACACCGGGGCCTTCGGTGTCTACGCGGCCTGCGGCGGCGCGGCCCGGGTGACCTTCGTGGAGACCTCCGGCCCGGCGCTGGGCGTGGCCCGGCAGAACCTGGCCCTCAACGGACAAAGGCCAGAGGAGCACGAGTTCGTGGAGGGAAACGCCTTCCAGGTGCTGCGCGGCTTCCGGGCCGAGGGCCGGACCTTCGACCTGATCGTGCTGGACCCGCCCAAGTTCGCTCCCACCGCCAGGGACGTACGGCGGGCTGCCCGGGGCTACAAGGACATCAACCTGCTGGCCTTCCAGTTGCTCCGCCCCGGCGGGATCCTCTTCTCAACCTCCTGCTCCGGCGCGATCTCCGCCGATCTCTTCCAGAAGATCCTCTTCGGCGCAGCGCTGGACGCCGGGCGGGAGGCGCAGATCATCGGCTACCTCCACCAGGGATCTGATCATCCTGTGGCGCTCACGTTTCCAGAGGGGACGTATCTGAAGGGACTGATCTGCCGCGTGTGGTGACATTTCGAGCCCTAAATTCCACAGCCTCAGGGCAATTGCATGTTTCCGGTGAGGAGCCCGCGGATCCCTATTCGCGGGCGCGCCGGAATGGGATTCCGGCGCTACCGCCGCTTTGAAGGCTCCAAGCGGGTCTGTGACCCGCCTCTCCGGCCGAAAGTCGGGGGTCACAGACCCCCTCAGAGCACAATTTGAAGGCTCCAAGCGGGTCTGTGACCCGCCTCTCCGGCCGAAAGTCGGGGGTCACAGACCCCCTCAGAGCATAATGTGACGTTGTCTTGAAGACTCCGAGTTGAACTCGAAACCTGGAACCTGAAACCACCTAGTCCCGCCGCACCGCCATCCACCGATCGCCCTGCCGCTCGACCCACAGCACGGGGAGGCCCCCCACCAAGGAGGGACGCAGCTTCCCCCCCGTATCTACCCATCCGTCCGCCAGCGGCTCACCGGTGACCGCCTGCACCCGAGCCACGCCCGCCGCCAGCAGCGCCGAGATGGGCTGCACGCCCCTCAGCTCCCGCAGCCGCCCGCAGAGAGTGAAGCGGCCATCACTGCCAGAGGCGGCCAGCCCCACCGCCGCCAGCGCGCCGATCACCCCCCCTCCATTCCCCCCGATCCCCTGCAGAATCAGGCCGGCCCGGGCGGCCAGTCCCCACGCCTCCTCCTGGGTCACCAGTGCCCCCTTGGCCCGCTGGCCGAAGGCCACCACCGGCTCCGGCACCTCCTGGGCCAGGCAAAGGCCGGGGTCGCTTCCGGGGGCGACGCGCGTCCCCACCCACCAGGCCACCACCCCCGCCAGGTCCGCCAGGCCCTTCGCTCCGTCTACCTGGAGGTGGATCGCCACCGCGCTGTTCTTGGCGGTCATCGGCACCCGGGGGTCTTGTAACAACTGGTGCCGGGTCACGCCGAAGACGGGGAACCGTTCCCCCAACCAGACCGCCAGTTCCCGGGCCAGGTGTCCCGTCCCCGGTCGGCCTACCGCATCCGTATCATCCAGCCCGATCCAGATCACTTGACGAGACCTCACAGGGGTGATATAGTGCCTCGTGCTTGACGTTTGACGGCGGACGACGGACAGCCGACGTCAAACGTCGGAGGACGCCCGATGCCCCGACCACGGAAGAAGCGCACGGTTGAATACATCCCGGCCGAGATGACCTACAAGCCGGTAGGCCGCCGACTGGCCGATCTGCCCCAGGTCTGGCTCTCCTACGACGAACTGGAGGCGCTGCGGCTGGCCGACCTGGAGGGATTGTACCAGGCCGAGGGGGCCGCTCGGATGGGGATCTCCCGTTCCACCTTCCAGCGCACCCTCAGCGACGCTCGCCGTAAGGTGGCGAGGGCGCTAGTAGAGGGAACAGCGCTGGTCATCGGCCGAGCGGAGACGCCGGTGCAGCGGTGGCGCTGCGGGGTCTGTGACCACGCCTGGGCGGTGCTCCACGGATCGGGGGAGGCCGCCACGCCGGCCTGTCCCCGCTGCGGCCACGCGGTAGACGAGGTCTGAGCCCCGTTTCACGCCTCACGCCCCACGTAGATGCGCGTGCCGGGGTTCTCCCCCCCAAGCGCCGCCGTCAGCGCGCCGGGCTCCCGTCCGTTCACGAGCAGCACCTCCCGCACCGACCGCGCCCGCGCCAGCGCCACCAGCATCGCCCGCTCCACCGGCAGGTCCGGCAGGTCCCGCGACACCAGGTCGTCCACCCGGATCTCCGGGATAAACTCCGCCGTCGGGCCCCGCTTCGGGTCGTCGGCGTGAAGCCCCCGCTCGTCCTTCACCAGGATGCAGCGGCGGGCGCCCAGCACCTCGGCGGTGAGCAACGTACCCACGTCGGTGCGGTGGGGCGGGATGCGTCCCACGGCAGGGGGCTCCTCCCACAGCCCGTAGGGGGGCATCGCGTGCATCACCGGGATAGCCCCCAACCGCAGATAAGCGGGGAGCTTGGGCAGATCCTCGTGGCCGATCTTGACCCCGCCGTGGGGGGCCAGGAGGAGGGCGATCATCAGAGCGTTCTGCTCGCTGATGCTGGCCCCCAGCTTCGCCAGCACCCCCGTCGGCATCCCCAGATCCAGGGCAATGGCATAGGCGTGACGGGAGCGGGTCCCGCCGCCGGTGAGCACCAGCAGGTCATGCTCCTGCCGGGCCGCCACCAGTTCGTCCAACAGGGGCAACACCACCGCCCGCCCCCGGTCGACCACCGACTGCCCCCCCAACTTGACCACCTGCAGGTCTGGCAGAGGCTGGAAGACCGGGCCTGTCTCCATCTCCTCCAGGAGCCGCTTTCGCATCAGCGACTCCCCCATCAGGGGCGACTCGACGTGCAGCCGTCCGCTCTCGTCCCGTTTCAGTCCCATTCTGCCTCCCGACCGAGGGGTTATAACACGGAGCAGGGGGGATGTCAACTTAAAGCGGAACAGAGGTCTCCATCAGCCTGGAGCGCCAGCGCCCAGACCGGCTCACGGGTTCGCCGCGCGCCACGCCTCCGAGTTGGGGGTGAAGAGAGGGTGGCCCGTGCCGGCGTGGGTGAAGGCTGCGATCCGGGCCTGGGTCTCCAGCGACGTCAGCCACTCGATGAACCGACGGGCGGCTGCGTAGTCGACGCCGGGGTGGGTCTCCGGATTGACCGCCATCACGTGGTAGGGGTTGAAGAGGAGAGGGTCGCCCTCCACCAGGATGGGGAGGCTGTACCCCTCCGCCATACGGGAGAGGTAGGTGCCCCGGTCAGTGAGGGTGTAGGCCCCCAACTCCTCCGCCATAGTCAGCACCCCCCCCATCCCCTGGCCAGCGGAGATGTACCACTCCCCCTCGGGAACCACGCCCACCGCCTCCCAGACGGCCTTCTCCTTCATATGCGTCCCCGAATCGTCCCCTCGGGAGACGAAGGGGGCTCGCGCCTCAGCGATGCGGGCGAAGGCGGCCGCCGCGTTGGCCGTTCCGACGATGCCAGCCGGGTCCTCCTCCGGGCCAACGATGACGAAGTCGTTGTACATCACCGCCCGCCGGTCCACCCCGTGCCCCTCGGCGACGAAGGCCTCCTCCTGTGCCGGAGCGTGGACCAGGAGGACGTCGGCGTCGCCGTTGCGGCCCATCTCCAGCGCCTGCCCGGTCCCCACGGCGACCACGCCCACCTGAATGCCAGTCTCCTCCTTAAAGGCCGGCAGGAGGTAATCCAGGAGACCCGAGTCGTAAGTGCTGGTGGTCGTCGCGAGGATCAACCGAGGCGGGGAGGCCTCGTTGTGGACCACTTCACGTTGACAAGGGCTTGGTGCCGAAGGGCTCGAAGCGGCCGGGGCACACGGCCTGCAGGCCGCCAGGAGAGCCGGCGTGATACCTGCCAGCAGAAGGACAGCCTTGTGGATGGACGGTCCCGTTGACATCTGCTCAGTATACCATCTCCCCCCGCACGAACGCCGCCGTCCGGGGATCGCGGGGGGCCTCGAAAAAGGCGTGCGCGTCGGCCTCCTCGACCACCCGCCCGCCCAGCAACAGCACCACCCGGTGGGCCATCCGCCGGGCCTGGAAGATGTTGTGGGTGACCAACACGACCGTCGTCCCCTCCTCCCGGTTCATCCCCCGGACCGTCTCCTCGATCAGACCGACGTTGTAGGGGTCCAGATTGGCGGTCGGCTCGTCCAACAGGAGAGCGGCGGGGCGAAGGATCAGAGCACGGGCCAGCGCCACCCGCTGGGCCTCCCCCCCGGAGAGGCTCCGGGCCGGAGCGCGGGCCAGGTCCGCCAGCCCCATTCGCTCCAGCACCTGCCGGACCTCCCGACGGCCGTCCCGCATCCCCCGCAGCCGCAGTCCATAGGCGACATTGCGCGCCACGCTGGCGGAGAGGAGCACTGGCCGCTGAAACACCGTGGTCACCTGTCGCCGGAGGTGGAGCGGGACCGGCTCCTGGCCGATTTGGTGACCCTGAAAAATGAGCGTGCCTCCATCGGGCGGCTCCAGGAAGTTGAGCAGCCGCAACAGGGTGGACTTGCCCGCCCCACTGGGGCCGACCACCGCCAGGATCTCCCCTCGTCGCACCTCCAGGTGAGCCACGTCCAGCACACACCGGCTATCGTAGACCTTCCGCACATCCTTCAGCACATACACCGCGTCCATCTTCCTCTCTCCGCGTCCCCTATCGCCCCCTCCCCTGCAATTGAGTCGCCGCCAGGTTGACCAGGAACGAGAGGCCCAGAAGCACCAGCCCCAGGCCGATGGCCAGGTCGAAGTTCCCCCGACGGGTCTCCAGCAGGATGGCGGTGGTGAGGACCCGGGTGGAACCCTCGATGTTCCCCCCCACCATCATCACCGCGCCGACCTCGGAGATGATGCTCCCCAGGCCGGCGATCAGGGAGACAAGCACCCCCAGGCGGGCCTCACGCAGGACCGCCCACGTGGCTTGCAGCCGGGTGGCACCCAGCGCCTCCACCTGCTTTCGCAGGTCGGGGTCCACCCCGGCCACAGCCGTCATCGTGAACCCGGTGACCAGCGGCGTGGCGATGACCACCTGGGCCACCACCATCGCCTCCGGGGTAAAGAGCGCCGGCACCCAGTATGCGTCCAGCGGACCCAGGATACCGTTGCGGGAGAGGAGCAGGTAGACCGCCAGTCCGACGACGACCGGCGGGAGCCCCATCCCCGTGTAGATCAGGGCCTGCACCAGCCGCCGCCCCGGAAAGCGGACCAGCCCCACAAACGCCCCCAGGGGAAGGCCCAGCAGCGCGCTGACCGCCAGCGCGGCCCCGCTCACCAGCACCGAGCGGGCGATGATCTGCCAGAGGTAAGGAGCACCGCCGAGCAAGAGCCGTAGCCCCTCCCGCACACCCAGCCAGACAACCCCCATCGCTCTCCCCTCCATATTCTGCCGGCGGTATCTTATCACCGAACCGGAGGGTAGGCAAGTTTTGGGCATCGTGCCCGAAACAGACAACGACTATGATTGGCGCTCCTTGCCGCCTGTGCTATAATCCTCCCGCCCACTGCAACACGGGAGGGAAACTGTGCGACGACGACGCAGAAGGGGAATCTGGGTTCTGTTCCTGGCGGGGATGCTGTTGGCCCTGCTGGCCTGGCAGTTCATCGGCTACCGGGCCGGCCTGAAGGTGCTGCCCGCCGGGATGACGGTAGCCGGTCTGGAGGTCGGGGGAATGACGCCCGACCAGGTGGTGGCCGCGCTGGAGGCTGCCTTCGCCCAGCCGGTGAGCCTCACCTATCAGGATCAGGCTCTGGCGCTGACCCCGGAGAGCGTGGCCTTCCAATTCGACCCGGAGGGGACTCGGGCGGCCATTGAGGAGGCGGTAGCGTGGCGCAGCAGCCCGGACGGCTTCCTCGCCTACCTGCTGCGGCGACCATCGGAGCCGGTGGACCTGCCCCCCGTGGCGACCTTCTCGCCCGACCGGCTGGAGGGCTTCCTCAACCGCGTGAGCCAGCAGTACGACCGCCCCCCCCAGCCGCCGGTCCCCCTCCCCGAGGCCCTCACCTTCCGCGCCGGACGCCCCGGCCACGAGCTGGACCACGAGGTCTCCCGGGAGCGATTAACCGCCGCCCTTCTCTCTGCCGTGGACCGTCAGGCCGAGCTGGTCGTCCGGGTAGAGGAGGCCCCTCCCCTTCAGATGGCCCAATTGGAGGAGATGCTCAACGCGCTTCTGGCCGATTTCGACGGCATCCCCAGCCTCTTCATCAAGGACCTGCAGACCGGAGCGGAGCTGGAGATCAACCCAGATGTAGCCTACGCGGGGATGAGCGTGGTCAAGATCGCCGTGATGGTGGAATCCTACCGGGCGCTGGATCAGCCGCCCAACGTGGAGGAGACCAAGCTGCTCACAGAGACGATGACCCTCAGTGGCAATTTCACCGCCAACCTGCTGCTGCGAGACATCATCGGAAACGGCGATGGGTATCAGGGTGTGGAGAACCTGACCGCCTCGATGCACTACCTGGGGTTGATCAACACCTTTATGGCGACCCCTTACGATGAAGAGGTCGTGCCCCCCACCATCGTCACCCCGGCCAACTCCCGCTCCGATCTCTACACCCAGCCCGACCCCTATATGCAGACGACGGCGCGGGATATGGGGCTGCTCCTGGAGATGATCTACCAATGCGGCGAGGGGGGAGGTGCGCTGATGGTCGCCTACCCCGGCGCTTTCACCCCCGAGGAATGCCGGCAGATGCTGGAGATGATGCGCCAGAACCGGATCGACAGCCTGATCGAGGTGGGGCTGCCACCGGGGACGCCGGTGGCCCACAAGCACGGCTGGATCGGCGACACCCACGCCGACGCCAGCATCGTTTTCAGCCCGGGGGGCGATTTCGTGCTGGTCGTCTTCCTGTATCACCCGGAGTGGCTGGAGTGGGAGATCTCCAACCCCCTGATCTCAGACATCGCCACGGCCACCTATAATTTCTTCAACCCGACACAATAAGGGGCGGGTCCGGGACTCGCCCCTGCTGTGGTTCGGCTGCCTCAGTAGGAGATAACCCGCGGCAGCCCCTTAGCCTGCTCCACCCATTCCGCCACCATCTTCCGGCTGGGCACGCGGCGGACCAACCGCTTCTCCTCATTGACCCCCAGCAGCTTCTCGTAGAGGTTGTCCGGGTTGCGCTGGGCCAGCTCCACCACGGTATCCACGCCGGCCTTCTCCAGCAGATCGCTGTATTCCTCGCCGACGCCGCGGATCCGCATCAGATCGGCCCGGTTGACCCAGTCCATGATGAGCTCATCGCCGATCCCGGTCTTCTCCGCCAGCTCCCGGCGCCCCTCGGGGGTTGCCCCGGCGCGGAGGAGCGCTTCAACAGAGCCAACGCCCGCCGCCCGCAGCTTCTCCGCATAAACCGGGCCGATGCCCTCAATGACCTCTAACTTCGCCATTTTGTACCTCCTTTTCTCTTTTTTCTCTTAAGGTAACGTCTCTCCCTCCGCAATCACCTCCGCCACCTCCAGTGGCGGCAGGTCCTCCAGCCCTCTCAGGCCAAAGTGCTGCAGAAAGGCGAAAGTCGTGCCGTACAGGATAGGCCGTCCCACCGTCGGCGCCCGCCCCACCTCCTCGATAAGCCCCGCCGTCAGGAGCGTTCGCAGAACGCTGTCGCAGTTCACCCCCCGGATCGCCTCGATCTGGGGGCGGGAGACGGGTTGGCGGTAGGCGATGATGGCCAATGTCTCCAGGGCGGCGGGGGAGAGCCGCCGCCGATCCTCCAGCCCCAGGAACCGCTCCACGTGGGGGGCCGCCTCGGGCGCGGTGACCATCTGCACCCGACTCCCCATCCGCTCCAGCCGCAGCCCGCGATCCCGCAGGGCCTCCTCCAGTTCCCGCAGCCCCTTCTCGACCTGCCCCGGCGCCACCTCCAGCGCCTCGGCCAGCCGGGCCACCGACACCGGCTCGTCCGCCACAAAGAGCAGGCTTTCGATCAGCGCCGATACTTCCAACCGCTCCATCTCCCTCTTACGCCAGCCCCTACGCTCGACCCGCGCCCTCCCCCCTACGCGCCGCCTGGCCTCGGTCGGGGCGGGCCTCCGTGCCTGCCCGAGGAGGGGCGGGCGTCGCCCGCAACCGCACCTTCGGCGGCTGGGTCAGCTTCACCCCCACCTTCTCCTCCACCACCCGGCGCACCACCTCCACCACCTGAGCCGCCCGAGCGGGCACCTCCACGTCACCCGCCGTATCCACCTCCACCTCAACCACCACTCCCCCCCTGCGCGCCGTGACGCGCGGGCGGGCCCGCAGGACGCCGGGCAATTGGTCCACCTCGTAGGCCACGTGTTCCGCCACCGTCCCCAGACTCACCTCCACCACCCCTCCCCCAACCTTCTCCAGGCGCACCATCCTGAGCTGAGGCCGGCGCAGCTCGAGGATCAGGAAGAGAACCCCCACGACCAGGGAGGCCAGGGCCAGGAGAACGCCCAGCACCACCCGCAGCCATGCCGGAACATCCTCCAGGTACGAAGCCGCCCCCTGAAGCCCTCCCCCCACCCCCCGCAGGATGGGGATCGGCGCGACGAAGACCGTCACGCAGACGGCGAGCATCACCAACGCCCCCAGCACGACCAAAATCCGATTGAGCGTGTTCATATTTCCCCTCCTCTCTCCTCATCGTCGAAGAAGACGTCCCCTACCCCACCCTACCCGCCGAGACCACCCCCCCGTTCATCTCCTGGAAGCGGTCGGCAAACTCCCGGTTGCCAAACGCAAACGTGACGTACCCCCCTCCGAGGACATCGGGGTCGTAGCGCCGCACGTTCACCGCCCTCGAGACGCGCCGGTAGGCCGTACGGACCTCGCGGGTCACCCCGACGACAGGCACGAGCCACTGAGCCACCAGTGTCCCCAGCAGGGCGAGGAGAGCAAGGACCGTCAGACCCCCAAGGAGATCGTCCATGGGAATCACCGGTGGGATCACTTCGGACGCCTGGAATGTGCCCAACGCGGCCGCACACAGGAGCACACTCAGGCCCAGGCCGATCAACAGGCTCGCTCTCCTGCGGCGGCTGGCGGTACAGGAGAGCCTCGCGCACCGATCACACAGGGGGAACGAAAGGTTCAAGAACCGCCCCTCGCGCCAACTGGAGCGAGATACCATCAGCCTCGCCGCCCCTGCCGGCGCTCCACACGCGCAACACATCCGGGGCATCGCATACCTATCCCGCAGACAGATTGTGAC
Source organism: Anaerolineales bacterium (assembly GCA_015662065.1). Lineage (GTDB taxonomy): Bacteria > Chloroflexota > Anaerolineae > B4-G1 > DUEL01 > SZUA-1492. The sequence goes on from DQUX01000404.1 coordinate 15,504, forward strand.
GATCTCCACCCCGCCCTTCCTCCGCCGGGCACCCGCTCCGCAACGTCGGCACCCTCTCCGCCTCGCCCATGTCGCGAAGCCGCCCGCCGATTGGCGGGCTTGGCGACCTCCCGCGGCTCGGAACCCACGCGCTGGCTTCAGCCCGCACGCCGCCTATGATTATATACGCAAACCGCCAGAAGACCAAACAGCCCTGCCACCGCTGCCAGACTGATCCCTGCCCCTATCTCCACCGAGGACGGCTCAAAGACGAACACCACCCGATGGCGCCCGGCCTCCAGCCGGACAGCGCGGAAGAGGAGATCGGCCGTGAGCACCTCCACCTCCTCCCCATCCACCCACCCTCGCCAGCCCGGATAGTTGGCGTCCGTCAGCACCAGGTACCCGGGTGCGTCCAGCTCTACCTCCAACTCCACCCGCTCCGGCACGTAGCTCACCACCCATACCCTCCCCGGTCCTGCCTCACGCCGGGAGGATACCACCACCGCCCTCTCGCCCTCCACCACCGCCTCGGTGGTGGGGTCGAAGCCCTCCGACCGCATCCGCGCCAGCGCATCCCCTTTCCCTTCCACCTCCCATGCCTGGTGGACCACAAAGGCGCGCGGCAGCACGTCCAGGTTCTCATACACCTTCACATCGCCCGAGTGGACCAGCCGGAAGCGTCCCCGGTCGGAAAGCACCACCGATTGGAACGACCCGGTCCGCTCGTCGATCAGGCTCACCCCCCGCACCACCAGCCGGCCCTCCGGCAACGCGGCCCGCACCGTCACCGACACCGGCGACGCCGCCCCCTCCCAGCGCAACCGCGCCACGTAGTCGCTCCCCTCTGGCTGGCCGGGCCAGAAGTGGCCACCCACGGGGGCCTGGGCGTGGGCCACCTCCGGCCCGTACCCCCCCTCCGCCGTCTCCACCCCCGCCCGCAGGGTGAAGGTACAGACCGACCCGTCGGCAAAGCCCACCATCACCTCCCCCACCGGTGCCCTGTCCCCTAGCGACGCTGCCCCCTCCAAATAGCTCACCAGCCCCAGCGCCGTCGCCTCGAACGGCGGGACGTGGGCCACTGTCGCTGTCTCGCCCGCCGAGAGATCCGCCCCAAACTGCAGGTCGTAGAACACGTCGTCGATCCAGGCGTCGAACACCTTATCCGTGATCACGTAGCGGACGTTGAAGAGGCTCAGCCACCGGCCGTCCGGCACCTCCGTCAGGTTCTCCCGCAGCCGTCCGTCCAGCGAGACCTGTCCCTCGGGCAGGAAGGCCTGCTGGAGGGCGAGGTAACGGGCCAGCGGGAGCACGCCGCCGTCGTAGCCATCTACCGCCGGGACCCGGAAGGCCAGGGGGAGGTTGGGGGAGAGAACCTCCCGGTGCTTGGCGGCGACGATCAGGTCGTAGAGGGCCTCAGGGGAAAGATAGGGGTCGTAGATGATACCGATCTCCGGCAGGTCACCGGGATCGAAGACCAGCCCCGAGAGGCTGAGGAAACGGTCCGGCGGCTGTCTCCCTTCCCCGGCCGCCAGCAGGTGCGCGGCGGCGGGCCGTAGGGAGGTATAAGCCTGGGGGGGCGTGGCGCGGGCCCGGGGCAGCGTCTGGGCGGAGAGGAGCAGCTCCACCACCATCAGGGCCGCCAGCCCCACCGCCGCAGCCCGGGGGCGGCCCCCTACCCCGCCGGTCGCCTCCGCGTGTGAAAACCACACCAGCCCCGCCCCCAGGGCCGCCGCCGCAAGCCATCCCACCGCCGTCACCGGTTCAACCCGCCCGCCCAGCGCGCCCCACACCAGGAGCGCCG
>DQUX01000092.1 GCA_015662065.1 Anaerolineales bacterium
GCGCGTTGGATACCATCACCCAGACCTTGGCCCCGGACGAGGTGCGGGGGCGGGTCCAGGCGGCGGTGAACCTCATCGTCGCCGGAGGGACAGCGGTGGCGGAGGGGCTCTCCGCCTTTCTGGGCCACTTCGTGGGGGTGCAGACCACCTTCATCGCTGCTGGGATCATCACGGCAGCCGCGGGGGCGGCGGCGATCTACGCGCTTCGGAGGGATCTGCCTACCTACCACCGGTAACCCTCGGGCGGCCCCCCCAGGTGATCTGCGTGCAGACGTGGGGGGCTGTGCAGCGCTATCGCTGGCGCATCACCACTGGCAGGAAGATCCAGAGACGAACGACCGGTATCACGAGGAGATCCCTGTCCGCTGTCCCAACGTGGGTCCGAACCTCCAGTGTGTTGGTCAGCGGCCCAACGTACCCCGCCTCCGTCCTGACCGGCACCGTTTTCGTCCAGACCCCGCCGGGTGGCAGGGAGGTCGTCCAAGTGAGAACACCGGCGGGAAGGACGTGGGTAGGAAGGTGGTCGGTGATGGCCGCGGTGAGGGTGACGTAGCCGGTGTTGGTCACATAGAGGGTGTAGGTCAGCGGTGCATTTGGTCCCACCCTCTCCGGCGTTGCCCGCTGACCGGCCTCCACGCCTGCGACTGCCCTCAGTGCGTCCACGATCCCCCAGCCGTAGGTGTTGTTCGGTACATCCTCCGGGCTGTCCCCTCCGCACCCCTGGGTCGTGATGGAGGGACGGGCGCTCCGTTCCAGCGCGCGCTCCGTCCCGTCCACATCGCCGAGGAGGGACGGCGCGGCCGACCACAGGAGGGCGGCCACTCCCGCCACGTGCGGCCCGGCCATCGAGGTGCCGCTCATCCGGGTATAACCGCCGGGGATGCTGGAATAAATGGAGACGCCGGGCGCGGAGATATCCGGCTTGCGCCGGCCGGAGCCGTCCACCGTCACCGGCCCCCGACTGCTGAAGTTGGCGATGCGGTCGTAAGCGTCGGTGGCCCCCACGCTGAACGAGGCCGCGTAGATGGCAGGGGGATTCTGTACCGTGCTGCAGCCCGGTCCATCGTTGCCCGCCGAGACCACCACCAAGATCCCTGCTGCCCGCACCGCCTCTATCGCTACCTGCAACGTCCACCAGTCGCACCCCTCCTCAGGGGGGCAGTACCAGGAGTTGTTGATCACGTGGGGGGCCCGGCTGGGATCGCCCTGGAGGAAAGTGGAGCCGACGGGGTAGGGGGCCAGGAAGAACTCGAAGCACTCGATATAGGTGGAGGGCTTTCCCCACCCGTTATCCATGTTTCGGCAGCCGATCCACTGCGCCCCCGGCGCGACGCCAATCCCCTCTGCGCCGACCATCGTCCCCATCGTGTGGGTGCCGTGGCCTTGGTCGTCGCACGGCTCGGGGGAGTCCACCCCGCAGGGGTTGGTCCCGTGCTCGTTGACGTGGATAGCGTCGTGCCAGTTATAGTCGTGGGTGACGGTGACGCCGTCCCAGCCCCGGTAGGCCTCGATCAGCGCCGGATGGTCCCAGTCGTAGCCGGTGTCCTGCCCGGCGACGACCACCTCCTCGCCGGTGTAGCCCAGCGCCCACACGTCGTCGGCGTTGATCTGGCGGACGTTCCACTCGGCGGTGGAAGGAGCGGCTGTAGCCTCCGGAGA
>DQUX01000120.1 GCA_015662065.1 Anaerolineales bacterium
CCGCCGCGTACCAGGCCCGCCAGGGTGGCGGCCCGGCCGGTGGGGGCCAGGGCCTGGACAAAGAGGGGCAGGGTCGGCCCGAGCAGGCGGCTGGCCGTCCGCATCATCAGCCGGACGCCGAAGGCGCTGAGAAGCGGACGGGAGGAGAGGACTGGGCTGAGGCTCTCCCGCAGCGCCCGCCAGCCTCGCCGGGCGGAGCGAGGAGCGGGCTGGAACTCCTCCCGTACCAGGAGGGCGACCAGAAGCCCCCCGGTCAGAAGAAGCCCGCCGGTGGTCCAGAAAGCGGCACGGAAGCCCATCGTGTCGGTGATGAGGCCGCCCAACAGGGGGCCCACCGATGCGCCGGCGTAGATTCCCATCTGGAGCATCCCCAGGGCATAGCCCGAACGCTCCCGGGGGGCGGTGCTGGCGACCAGGGTGGTGGCGGCGGTGACGGTGCCCGTCAACATTCCCTGGAACATCCGCAGCAGGGCCAATTGCTGAACGGTGCGGGCCATGCCCATCAGGCCGATGATCACCGCCCCGCCGAACATCGCCCGCTCTACCATCAGCTTCCGCCCATACCGATCGGCCAGGGTGCCCCAGACCGGGGCCATCACCGCCATCGCGACGGCGTGGGCGGAGAAGATAAGCCCCGCCCAGAAGGTCACCGCGTCCGGATCGCTTACCCCCAGTTCCTGTACGTAGAGGGGCAGGATGGGTATCACCACGGTGAAGCCGACGATGGAGGTCAGCTCGGCGAACCAGATGATCCAGAGGTTCCGTCGCCAGGAGGCTTGATGTGTGACGTTTGATGTTTGGTGTTTCACGTTTCAGGTCGCAGGGTCGCAGGGTCGCAGGTTGTGGGCGAGCCCCAGGAAAAGGAAGAAAGCGAAGGCCAGGTCTATGAGGAAAAAGGAGTGGTCCACCAGCCCGTGAGCCAGCACATCGGCCATCCCTCCCATCAGTCCCAGCGCCAGCGCCCGCCCGTCGGGATCGCGCAGCCGCCGCAGGGGGAGCGCCGTGCGCCAGAAGGAGACTTGCAGCCAGATCCCCACCGCCGCCCCGAAGACCCCCAGCCGGGCCCAGTGATCCAGGAGGAAGTTGTGGGGATGGGAGAGGTCCGGCTCCTGCCAGGCGTCGGGGAGAATGTACCGGCCCCGATACTGGTACAGGAAGTTATCCAGCCCCACCCCCAGCCAGGGATGGTCGCGGATCATCGCCGCCGTGGCCCGCCAGAGCTTGAGGCGGAAGAAAGTGGTGCCGGTTCGGGTGTCCAGGAGGGAGGCGAAGCGGGGGAGCCGCAGGAGCGGCACGGCGGCCAGTCCCGCGGCGACCACGCCGGCCAGGGTGGCCCACAGCCAGCGGCCCCCGGCCAGCAAGCCGATGGTCAGCAGTGAGGCGGGCACGCCCAGGAGGAGTGCGCCCTTGGAGAAGCTCAGGAGGATGGCTGTGCCCACCGGCAGGGCGGCCAGCCCGTAGGCCCACCGGCGGCGACGATGGCGGGCGAAGAGGGTCACGGCCACCAGGAGCGGCAGCACCCGCCCCAGGTACAGGCCCACGTTGTTGGGGGAACCGTAGACGGAGCGGAGGCGGGGCAGCCCTCCCTCGGCGGTGATCAGGTTGACTCCCAGACCGTACTGCACCAGGCCGATGAGGGCCACCGCCACTCCCCCAGCGACGAAGAAATCGGCCACCCGCCAGAGGTCCTTGCGGTCCAGTCGGGCGGTGCGGAGCATCAGGTAGAAGGCGGCCGGCTCCAGGATCACCAGCCGCAACTCCCGCCAGGCCACCTGCTTGAAGTCGGCAAAAAGGGGAGAGAGAAGGGAGAGGAGGACGAGGGCGAGGACGGCGAGGTCTAGGGTGGGCAGGTTTGCAAGTTTGCAGGTTTGCAAGTGGGCAAGTTTGCAGGTTTGCAAGTGGGCAAGTTTGCAGGTTTGCAAGTGGGCAAGTTTCCGCACTCCCCATGAGGCCAGGCTTATCAGTGTGACGATCTCCGCCATCGAGAAGGCTTTGCTGAAGACGGTCCAGGGAAAGGCGTAGAAAGGGGTGAGACCGGCGATCAGGGCCAGCCCCAGGTCCAGGCGGAGGAGGATCAAGGCGAACAGGGTCAGGCCGGAGAGGAGGGTCAGCAGGAACCAGGTGGAGTGGTAGAAGAGCCCGGCGGCGGCCAGGGTGGCGGTGATGCCGACGGTGTCCCCCAGGCGGCGGAAGGCACTGCTGGCATCGGTTCCCCAGGTCATCCAGGTGGAGAGCCAGAGGAGGCCGGTAGTGGCGGCGGTGAGCAAGAACTGCGTCCCCTCGGCGAGGCGGCCCCAGGCGGCGGAGGCGGCCCG
>DQUX01000307.1 GCA_015662065.1 Anaerolineales bacterium
CCCGATGACTGTCAACCTCTGTTCTCACTCCCCCTTGACTTCCCCCCCTAACGTGGCATAATACCCCCACCGAATCATAAGGACACCGCCGATGAAGCAGGTAGACATCGATGCCGTACTGGCCGATGTGAGGGCCGCGCTGGCCGCAGGGGATTGGGACCGGGCGGTGGCGCTGGTGGAGGCGTTGCGGCCTCCGGACCAGGCCGACGTCTTCGGGGAGCTTCCCCCTGCCGAGCAGGATGTGCTGTTGCCGCGCCTGGACCTGGAGGACTCCGCCGACATCCTGGAGGAGCTGGAAGAGGAGGAAGCGGCGGAGGTCGCCTTGCGCCTGAAGGCGGTAGACCTGGCCCGCATCCTGGACGAGATGGAGCCGGACGAGGCGGCCGACCTCCTAAGAGATATCCCGCCGGAGCAGGCGGCGAGGGCCCTGGCGGTGATGGAGGAGGCGGACGAGGTCCGCCCCCTGCTGATCCACGCCGACGATACAGCCGGCGGCCTGATGACCCCCGCCGAGATCCTCCTCCACAAGAACATGACCGCCGAGGGGGCCATCGCCTACCTGCGGGCCATCGCCCCCCAGTCGGAGACGGTCTACTACCTCTTCGTCGTCGATGAGGAGAATCGGCTGGTAGGAGTGGTCTCCCTGCGCCAGTTGGTGATCGCCCCGGCCCCCACCCGCGTCGCCGAGATCATGGACCCCGACGTCATCCACGTGCGGGCCGACGTCGACCAGGAGGAGGCGGCCCGGCTGATGAGCCGGTACGACCTCCTGGCCCTGCCCGTGGTGGACGATAAAGACCACCTCCTGGGCCTCATCACCCACGACGACCTGGTGGAGGTGCTGGAGGAAGAGGCCACGGAGGACATCTACCGGCTGGGCGGTGTGCCAGAAGAGCATCCCGTCGACGTACCCATTCCCACCGCCCTTCGCGCGCGGCTTCCCTGGCTGGTGCTCAACCTGGGCACGGCTATGGCGTCCGCTACCGTCCTGAGCCTGTTCGAGAGCACCATCGCTCGAGTGGCCGTCTTGGCTGCCTTCTTCCCCGTCGTGGCTGGCGTCAGCGGCAGCGCCGGCACCCAGACCCTCACGGTCATCGTCCGCGGGCTTGCCCTGGGCGAACTGGAGCCGAAGGACGGCTTGCGTGCCTTGGCCCGAGAACTGCTCATCGGCATCACCAACGGCCTGGCCGTCGGGAGCCTGATCGCCAGCATCGCGCTGGTGTGGAAGGGCACACCGATGCTGGGCGCCGTAGTGGGGCTTGCCACTCTCTTAAATATGATAGGCGCCGGCATCGCCGGCGTGCTGGTCCCGCTGGGAATGCTGGTTCTGAAGATCGACCCGGCCCTGGCCTCGCCGATCTTGGTGACCACCACCACCGACACCTTGGGCTACCTCATCTACCTGGGGCTGGCAACACTCGTTCTGGGAAGGCTTGTATGACGCATCCCGCGTCCCCCGCCCTCATCGCCTCTCAGGCCGGACTGTCGGCGCTGCTCGATTCTCTCTTCGCAGCCCCCGCCGTCGCCGTGGACACCGAATCCAACTCCCTCTACGCCTACTACGAGCGGATCTGCCTGATCCAGCTCTCCACCCGCGACGCCGACTACATCGTGGACCCGCTGGCGGAGCTGGACCTTTCGCCGCTGGGGGAGTTGTTCGCCGACCCGACCATCCAGAAGGTGTTCCACGCCGCCGAGCAGGACGTGGCCGGGCTGAAGCGGGACTTCGGCTTCCGGTTCGCCGACCTCTTCGACACGATGTGGGCCGCCCGCATCCTGGGCTGGCCCCACGTGGGGCTGGCCGACGTGCTGCAGGAGACCTTCGGCGTGCGCACGAACAAGCGATACCAGCGGTACAACTGGGGAAAGCGGCCCCTGGAGCCCGCGGCGCTGGCCTACGCCCGGCTGGACACCCACTACCTGCTGCCATTGCGGGACCTGCAGGCAGAGGCGTTGGAGCGGATGGGCCGGGCCGAGGAGGCGTATGAGGTCTTCGCCCGACTGACCAAGACCCCGCCCGCCACGGTCCCCTTCGGCCCGGAGGCTTTCTGGCGGGTGAAGGGGGGGCGCGATCTGACGGAGCGGGAGCGGGCGGTGCTGTGGGAGCTGTACCGCTGGCGGGACCGGGTGGCAAGGGAGCGGAATTGCCCCCCTTTCCGGGTGATAGGGGATCGGACCCTCGTGGCCATAGCCCAGGTGCAGCCCCGCACGGTGGAGGCGCTCTCGGAAATTCGCGGACTGACGCGCCGCCTGGTCCACCGCTACGGGCGGGCGCTCCTGGCGGCGGTGGCCCGGGGGGAGGCCGGCCCGGTCCCAG
>DQUX01000316.1 GCA_015662065.1 Anaerolineales bacterium
CCCCCTGCCCACCCTGGCCCTGGAGAGCCAGCCGCTGCTGGCCGCCGCCGTCCACACCCGCAAGACCCAACAGGCGGACGCCCCCGCCGACCAGAAAGCGGCCTCTCTCCTGCGGTGCCTGAGCTTCCGCGAGCCCGGCCCCCTGCTGGTCGAACCTCTGACAGAAGGGGAGGAGGTCCTGGCCCTCCTCCTGCTGGGCAACCCCGCGAGCAAGCGGAAGTTCTCGGAGGCCCAGGCGGAGCAGGCCCACGCCGTGGCGAGGGTGCTGGCCACGGCCCTCTCCAGCGCCACCCATCGCCGCGCCGTCGAACGAAAGGCAGAACGGCTCACCGTCACCCTTCGGGAACAGGAGGCGGAGCGAGCGGAGCGCGTCGCCGCCCTTCAGGAGGAGCTGGAACGGGCCCAGCAGGAGGCCCAGGAGTTCGCCCGCCGGGTCACCGAACTGGAGGAGGAGGCCACCCGGCAGCGAAGGCGGGCCGACGAACTGGCCGAACTGCTCCATCTCCGCGAGGAACAGGTTCAAGAAGCCGCTGCCGCCTCCTCCCAGGTCGCCATCTACGAGGAGGAACTCCGACAACTGGCCGAGGCGCGGACGGCTTTGGAGGCGGAGCTGGAACAGTGGAAAGAGAACCTCCGCCAACTGGAGGAGGAACGGGATCGCCTCAAACAGGAACTCCAGACCACCCAGACGCAGACCGTCGCGGCCCAGCCACCCGAGGCGTTCATGGGAACCGGCGGGACGCTGGTGGCCGACGAGCGGGGCAACATCATCCTGGCCGACCGGGGGGCGCGTCGGCTGTTGGGTCGCTCCGAGGCCGACCTGCTGGGCCTCCCCCTCCACGCCGCCTTCTCCGATCCCCTGTGGGCGCAGGCGGTGAGCGAACTGGTGGCCGGCCAGACCCAGGACGGGCTCACCACCGCCGTCACCTTCCAGCAGGACGGGCGGCTGATCCGGGCCAAGCTGGCCCGCCTGGCCGCCGGGACCGAGGGGCCCTCCGGTTACATCGTCGTGCTGCGCCCTGAGATGGAGCAGGAGGACCGGACAGAGATGGTCGCCTCCCTCGCCAACGAGCTGCGCACTCCGATGACCTCCATCGTCGGCTACACCGACCTCCTGCTCAGCGAGTCGGTGGGCATCCTGGGGGAGACGCAGCGGAAGTTCCTCCAGCGGATCAAGGCCAACATCGAGCGTCTGAGCGGGCTCATCAACGACCTAGTGGAGGTCACCGCCATCGACGCCGGACGGATCGAGCTGGCGCCGGAGCCGGTGGACATCATCACCATCATCGAAGAGGCTATCATAGGGCTCTCGGCTCAGTTCCGGGAGCGAGACCTGAGCGTGCGGCTGGATATGGCCCTGGAACTGCCGCCCATCCAGGCGGATCGGGACAGTTTGTACCAGATCATGCTCCACCTTCTCTCTAACGCCTGCCAGTGCTCCCGCCCCGGCAGCGAGGTGATCGTCACCGGCCACCTGGAGGAGACAGAAGAGCCCGGCTTGCCGCCCTACCTGCGCGTCTCCGTCGCCGACACCGGAGGGGGCATCGCGCCGGAGGACCAACCCCGCGTCTTCCAACGACTCTACCGGGCGGACAACCCCCTCATCTCCGGCCTGGGGGAGACCGGGGTGGGAATGTCCATCGCCAAGACGCTGGTGGAGGCCCACGGGGGACGGATCTGGGTCGAGAGCGAGATGGAGGTCGGCAGCACCTTCAGCTTCATCCTGCCCATTACCGGCCCGACTCAGGCGGAGGAAGGAGGATGACAGCCCCCCACGCCTCCTACACCAGCCTCCCGCTGGGCCTGCGACAGGTCGTCCTCGGCGGAGCGCTGGCATTGCTGGCCGGCGCGCTGGTGCTGGGGACCCTGTGGCTGACCGTCGCCAACCGGGCCGCCGGACCCCGCCCTGCCACACCGGTGGCGGAGGCGACCCCTATCCCCACCCTTCCCCC
>DQUX01000389.1 GCA_015662065.1 Anaerolineales bacterium
CCGGAGGCCGGGACCTACCGGATAACGCTCATCGTGACCGACGATGACGGCGACTCCACCGTCTACGAGGAGGATGTCTGGCTCGAGGCCGGCGGCGGGGAGATCGTGGCCTGGGAGTGGGACTTCGGCGACGGAGAGACCAGCGAGGAACAGCACCCGAGCCACTGGTTCCGGGACGACGGAGTCTACGAGGTGACGCTCACCGTCTGGGACGAGTTCGGCAACAGCGCCTCGATCACTAAGGAAGTCCCGATTGAAAACGTCCCGCCGGTGGCCGACTTCTCCTGGGACTTCGAGGTCCCGGAGGGGTTCCTCCCCACCTGCGATGACCTCATCGGCGGGGGCGGCTTCGGCGTCCCCTGCCAGGAGCCGGATATCACCGGCAGGGATGTCGGCGTGGTCGCCTTCTCCGATGATCCCTCGGCGGACAGCGAGCCCTGGCTGGAAATCGCGGACCGGCTGTGGGAGTTCGGCGGCACCGGGTTCTGCTGGGAAGGGGTAGGCTGCGAGGCCGAGTCCGAGCCGTGGTATGTCTTCCTCACTGAGGACCAGCAGTTCCTCTACCGCGGCGACGTGGATGTGACGCTCCAGGTCTGGGACGACGACGGCGCGGGCGGCCGAGACTTCAGCTGCTCCAACATCACCAAGATCGTCACCATCGAAAACATCCCGCCCTACGCGGTCTTCGAGTGGAGCGACTACGGCGGCGAGGTTATGCTGAGCTGCTCCAGCTGCGCTGCCGCCTACGGCACCGGTGATCCCACAAAGCAAGGTTCCAATGAGCAGATCACCGTCACCCGGACGATCTACAGCCGGGACTGCGGCTTCGGCGAGGAACCGAGCGCGATCCTCTCTCCCTTCTCCCCCTGGGGCGACGGGGCCGAGCTGGTCATCGACATCGAGGGCACGGGAACGGTGGAGATAACCGAGACGATCCCCTCGGGCTGGGGCTACGATCTCTGGGTTGATGCAGAGTGTGTCACGATCACAGACCAAGGCAGCGATTACTGGTCGGCGACCGTGGACCTGGATGCCTGCGGCGGCTCCGTCTCGATCTGGTACGACCTCTATCCGCCCGATGAGGGACCCACCGGCACCTACACCGTCTCCGGGACCTTCTCCACCGACTCCGGGGCGATAACGCTCGAGAGCGGGGTCGTCCTCTGTGCCCAGGTCGATGTCGAGGCGGAGCTTTACTTCTACGGCTACGGCTGGGATGAGCTCTGGCTCGCGGACCCCAACGGCGATGACCTCGTGAGCTACGCCTGGACCTTCGGCGATTTCGGGGCCGCCTCCGGCCAGTACCCCGATGGAGGCCCCTGCTGGGGAGGATATTGTTCCTTCTCATTCGAGGGCCTCACCTGCCGGTATGATGAGGATGAGGGCTGGATCTGGTCGTATGAGCTTCAGGTCTCCCTCACCGTGACCGACGCGGCGGGCGGCGACACCACCGTCGAGGCGCTGATCCCCCTGGAGGGCTTCTGCGGCTGTGAGATTGTGCCGTGAGTTCATAGGTCAAGCTGAGCGAGGGAGGGAGGGTAGGGCAGTTGCCTCTGACCGCTTGCCCTGCCCTCCCTTCTTTAAACGATGAACCCCGGTCTCCTTCACGGTTACCGAGGAGGTGGATGGCGGAGCCACCGTCACCGACACCAACGACCGAGGCTCGGGCCATCCCGTATCTGGACAGGAAGATCTCTCCCAGTGTAATATGCATAATAGTCCGGTCGCATCCGGTTTGGTAAAATTGCTGATGAGGGACGATGGGGGCGAAGCGTGCTCTGATCGCGGGGTTCGTGTTGGGTTGCGCCTTGACACTTATGGCCCAGGTTCCGGCCCTGTATACGGTCACCCTCGTTCCCGATCCCCCGGACGGGGGGATCGTCGAGGGGGAAGGCACCTACGCCCACGGGGCCACGGTCACGGTGACGGCGGAGCCCCTGCCCGGGTTCGAGTTCGCGGGATGGTGGGAGGAAGGGGTCGAAGTCAGCGAGGAGCCCTCCTATACCTTTACCATCACGTCCGATCGCATCCTCGTGGCCCGCTTTGTGCCCATCTTCTTCTTCGAGGGGACCCGGGGGCGTTGGGTCTCGAGGATCGAGCTTTTCCCCACCTTGCAGCCCCTCTCTGCATCCGCCGATGTGGCAGGGGGATTCCGTTTTGGGACCCAACGGTGGCTTACAGGCACGAGGGCGACCTTCCAGGGGACCGACTTCACCGACTTCTCCGGCTACGTCAACCTGCGCTTGCCCGGGCTCCGGTTATCAGGGAAGGCGAGCTTCGACCCCCAGGGACCGGATTACAGATCATCGTACCTCTCCCTCTCCCTGCGGCGGGGGATTTTCTCCTTGTTTGGGAGCGTGAGGCACACCCCGGCCGAGTTGCGCTACTCCCTGAGCTTGCGCGGCGGGGATCTCAACCTGCGCTTCACCTTCCTCGACCCGGTGGATGAGGCGTTACAGTTCAAAAGCGCATGGATCCGCCTCTCCCAGTGGTCCTTCTGTTGTGGGCTGTCCGCGACCGCCAAGCTTTCGTTCACCAAGGATGGGCTTGAGTACCTGAAGTTAACGCTAAAAGATTTGTTACAGCTCTGCTGCGATATTTCCGTGGATGCCGACGTTCAATTCACCCCAACACAGAAATCGGTCTCCCTGAAACCGTGGTGGAGGTACGCCCGGGCGTGTTTGCGGGTCTACGGGGATGTGGTGTTCACCGATGGGGTCTTTGAGGGGATCGAATTTTACGGGTTCAGGATCTCGTGCAGTCTTGGGCAAAGCGGATATCCCCGGATCGAGCTCGTGACCGCCTTCCGCCCGGAGAAGCTCCCCTGGGCGAAGTTCGAGGGAGGGGAGTTCGAGTACCTGGAGTTGGGGCTCCGGGGCCCGGGATGTTGCGGGGGCGAGTACCGGTTGGATACGCGGGTTTACTTTTCCACCCTGGGAGGGGTCTTCGGGGCCTCGCGGGTGCTTTTCGAAGGGGAATTCCCGTTGCTCGATAACCTCCTTTTGGACGCCGAGTTGGAACTGGACCTCATCGCCACACAAGCGGCGCTGGAGCTCGGGTGGGAGTTCAGGTTAAAGCTTTGATCTCCATCCGCACCTGGCATAACCTTGTTCGACATGATCACGCTGGGGATCGAGACCTCCTGCGATGAGACGGCGGTCGCCATCCTGGACGGGGAGCACGGGATCCTGGCCAATCTCATCTACTCCCAGGTGGACCTCCACGCCCGTTACGGCGGCGTGGTGCCGGAGCTCGCCTCCCGGGACCACCTGAAGAAGCTTCCCTACCTCGCGGAGGAGGCCTTAAGGGAGGCGGGGACCGAATGGGGGGAGATCGGGCTCGTGGGGGCCACGTACGGCCCCGGCCTCATCGGCCCCCTGGTGGTGGGGGTTTCCTATGCCAAAGGGCTCTGCGTGGCCCTGGACGTGCCCCTCGTGGGGGTGCACCACCTGGCCGCCCACCTCTTCGCCCACCGCTTGAGCCACCCGGATGTCACCCCCCCCTTCCTGGGGCTCATCGTCTCGGGTGGCCACACGGAGCTCGTGGTGGTGAAGGGTTGGGACGACTTCCGCGTAGTCGGGACCATCCAGAACGGCCGCCTTCAGCCCCTGGCTGGGGATGGATCCCGACGGAGACCCCATTCTGCCCGGCGTCCAGGTCACCGGACCGATGCTGATCATCGTGGACGACGTGGGCCCCGAGCCTGCTGGCGGTTACCTGAACGCCGCAATCCGTGGGGCCAACGAGCTCCCCTACGCGGACACCATCGAGGTCCGCCACGGGGACTACGACGCCTCCGAGCCCATAACCGACCCGGTCACCATCGTCAGCGAGGAGGGCTCAGCCTCCAATACCGTCCTCACCGGCAACCTGTCCTTCCTGAGCACCGGCATCCGCCTCGGGCGCCTGCGCCGCGGGTTCACCATCACCGGCAACATCACGGTTGGGGCTGGGGTGGACGCTTTCACCATTCACACCAACTGGAACGACATCCTGGGCATGGTGATCAACGAGGGGGACGGGGTACTGGACGCCACCTACAACTGGTGGGGCGGACGCCATCCCATCCTGGACGGGGCCACCGAGGGCAGGGTGAACGTGTATCCCTACCTTCCCCGGCCGTCGGACGAGGTAATCGAGTTCATGGACGACCACGACCTGACCCCGGACGAAGCCCTGTTGGTACTCTGGCTATTGGACCAGGGGGTGCCTGAGCGGCAGGCGTTCACGGTGCTGGAGCTGGTCCGTGCCCTTCGGCCTGACCCGCCGCGAGGCCCTGGAGCTGGTGCGGGAGTACGGGCTGGGCAGGGTGCAGCATGCCTTGCGCCGAACCCGCGACTTCCAGGAGTTCTTGAGGTTGCTGCTCGGCTACTCTGCGGAACCGGCCGGCGGGGCGGCGGGGTTCCTCGACCAGACGGTGGCAGGCGGTGCCGGCGCCTACCAAGGGCTCGTCATTCAGGCGGTCTATAGAGTTGGTGATCCTATCGGGATCTCGTTCTCGCTCACCGATTACACCGGGGAGCCGGTCACCGATGCCCTGTGCACGGTCACCGTTGTGCGGCTGGCTGAGGATGGCCACCAGGCGGTCCTCAGCCTCCACGTGATCCCGTACAACCCCGACACCGGGCTTTATGAGCTGACCTTGCCCACCGACGACTTGGGCCCGGGCTATTACATCCTCTACTTCGGGTTCGGGGACGGTACCTCCGAGGAGGTGCTTACCCAACTGGTCGAGGAGTAGGGACCGACCTAGATGTGCGGGGGGAGGGGTTTTCCCCTCCCCCTTTTATTACAGCTGCGCTTTCATCCCCAGAAGCAGGCCGCGGCGGAAGTGCCAAAGGATGTAGGCACCAACGGCCTTCCGCTGGAGGGATAGCCCCAGGCCAAAGGCGGGCCAGGTCCTTACCTGTGTTTCCGGCTCCACCTCCACCAGGGGCAGTAGGCCTTGCAGGTACCAGGGGGGATACCAAGCCCACTCCTGCACCGCGATCCCCACCAGGCCAACAAG
>DQUX01000330.1 GCA_015662065.1 Anaerolineales bacterium
ATCATCTCGCAAGGGGGTGGGGGGAGGGTGTGGGTCATCGGCCTGGACGGCGCGTCGTTTGCGTTGATCGAGCCCTGGGTCCGGGCTGGTGAGTTGCCTGCCTTCGCCCGTCTGATGAGTGAGGGAGCTCACGGGACCCTGCGCTCGCCGGTCCCTCAGTCGCCGCCGGCCTGGGCCTCGTTCATGACCGGCTGCAATCCGGGGAAACACGGGATCTACGACTGGGTCCAACCGCGCCCGGGCTCCTACGAGGTGGACCTGGCCTGTGGGGCGATGCGCCGCGCTCCTACGGTGTGGCGGATCTTGAGCGAGCGGGGGCGCACGGTTGGCGTGGTCAACGTGCCGATGACTTACCCGCCGGAGCCGGTCAACGGTTTTCTGATCGCGGGCTTCGATACCCCGTATGGAAACACGGAGTTCACCTATCCCCGGGACCTATACCCGGTGCTTCAGGATCGCTTCGGTCCCTACATCGTCTTACCGGTTATCGTGGATGTCCCCCTTCGGCAGACGGTGCAGAATTACCTCGATACCATCGAGCAGCGGGAGCAGGTGATGCGGTTCCTCCTGGAGTGGTATGACCCGCAGTTCTTCATGCTGGTCTTCAACGCCACCGACAGCCTGCAGCATCTCTGCCTTCAGAGCTACGGAGATAACGGCAGGAACGCGGATCAGATAGAGGCCCTGCGGTTGGTCTACCGACGGCTGGACCATTTTCTGGCGGGCCTGCTGGAGCGGCTGCCAGAGGACACCACGCTGGTGGTGATGTCCGACCACGGGGCCGGGCCGTTGCGTGGCTACGTCCACCTGGATCACTGGCTGGCTCAGCAGGGATGGCTGCGCTACGCCTCAGACAGCCCAGCTCTGGCGGCCCGACGGTGGCGGGCGCGGCTGGTGGGGAAGGCCGTGGCGCTGCTGAGGGCCGCGGTCCCCGCGTCGGTCAAGGCGAGGCTGCGGAGTGGCGTGGGGGGGGTGCGCACCCGGCTGGAGAGAGCCGCTACGCCGCCTCTGCTGGACTGGGCGCATACGCAGGCGTACACCTTTTCCTCCCAAGGGATCTACATCAATCTGAAAGGACGCCAGCCCCAGGGCACGGTGGAACCCGAGGAGTATGAAGCGCTGAGGGAGCGCATCATCGAAGCGTTGCTGGAGCTGCGCGATCCCGACGACGGTCAACCGGTCGTATCCCGCGTCTATCGAAAGGAGGAGCTCTTCGCCGGGCCCTATCTGGACGTGGCCCCGGATCTGTATGTTCACTGGCGGGAGGACGCTTACCTTTCCTGGAGCAATATGGCCCGTTCCCGTTCGGAGATCTTCACACGCCCCCGGGCTCTGGAGATGGACGACGTCGTGCCCGACGAGAGCTCAGGGGCCCGGGTGGGGTGCCATCGGCAGGAGGGCATCCTGTTGTTCTATGGGGAAAAGGTAAGGCGGGGGGCCACGGTCGAGGGGGCCCAGATCGTGGATGTGGCCCCGACCGTCCTGGCGCTGATGGGCGAGCCCGTCCCCGCTGAGATGGACGGGCGGGTGTTGGAGGAGGCGATCGACGAGGGCTACCTGGAGGCCGCCCCGGTCCGCAGGGTCGCCGGAGGAGGTGAGGGGGCCCGCGACGAGGGGATGGGTTACTCCGATGAGGAGAGCGAGTTGGTTAAGGAACGGCTCCGTGAGCTTGGATACCTGTAGGGACGGGGAGACGGAGATGTCGTCCTCAACGCCAGCCGCTTCGGTGGTGCGACGGGAGGAGTCTGCCTCGTCTAGTGCGCAGGTTGGATCGCTGGACCTGAGCGTCATCGCCGTCGTGGCCCGCAACTCGGCCTTTGTGCTGGGGGCCCAGGTGGCGATCAAGATCATGGCGTTCCTCTTTAACGTGTACGTCGTGCGACGATTGGGGGCGGTCCATTTCGGGCAGTACTCGGCGGTGATAGCATATGTCACTATCTTCGGCATCTTCACCGACCTGGGGATGGCGCCCTATTCGGTGCGTGAGATGGCCGAGGATCACCGCCGCACTTCCTGGCTGCTGCCCAACGTCATCGCCATCCGCCTGCTGCTTTCCCTGGTGGTCATCGGCATCGCGCCCCTTTCGGCCTATTGGTTGGGCGAGGGGAGGGAGATGGTGCTGGGTGTCCTCATCGCCAGCGCGGGGCAGCTCCTCTATGCTCTGCAAGGGCCGTTGGACAGCGCGCTGACGGCGCGGGAGCGGCTGGATTACATCGCTGCTTTCTCCATCATCAACCAGATTGTCTTCTGGGGGCTGGGGGTGCTCTTCCTGGTCGGCGGGATGGGGTTCATCGGCCTGATCCTCGCCTCTCTGGTCGGGGTGGGGGTGACAACGGTCCTCTCCGGCTGGGTGCTTCTGAACAGGCTGGGGGTGAGGCGGTTTGCCCTCTCCGCCCGCCGATGGGTGGGGATCCTGCGGGCAGCCCTGCCTTTTGGGATCAGCAGCCTGGCGGGTGTCCTCCTGCGGCGGTTCGACACGGTGTTGATGTCCGTCTTGCTCACCGACGCCGCCGTCGGCTGGTACAATGCCCCTTACTCCCTGATCACAATGATGCTCCTGCTGGCCCAGAGCATCGCTATCGCCCTGTATCCCTCAATGGTGCGTGGCTATCAGACCGACAGTGGCTCTCTGAGGAGTGTGGTGGGGCGGTCCATTCGGTATCTGCTCCTGATCGCCTTGCCCGTCGTGGTAGGGGGGACGATCCTGGCCGACCGGCTCATCCTGCTCCTTTACACCGAGGAATTTGCCCCCTCCATCCCCGTATTGCGCATCACGCTCTGGGCGCTGCCCAGCTTGTTTCTGCTGGAGCTGCTAGGGCGGGTGGCCAACACGCTCCATCTGGAGCGGCCGGCGGCGAAGATCAACGTCTTGAACGCGGCGATTACAGTGGTGCTGAACCTGATTCTGGTCCCCGCGGTAGGGGTGGTGGGTGCTGCGCTGGCCCTGGTCGTGGGGCGGGCGATCCGCCTGCTTCAGTTCTGGTTGCTGGTCGGCAACGAGCGGCTTGTCGGTCGGCAGTGGCAGCCCCTGCTGCGGATCGTGCTGGCTGCGGGGCTGATGGGAGGGGCGCTCTTTCTCCTGCGCGACCTTCCCCTCCTCTCCTGCATAGGGATCGGTGCGGGGCTCTACGCCGTCCTGGCGCTAGGGCTGCGGGCGGTGAATATCCAGGAACTGCGCCAGTTGGGGCAGGCGCTGGTGCGGCGGGGCAGCCTGGGGGAAGCGGTGTGAGAGGGGCGGTGGTGGAGGAGCGGGAGGCTTATCGGGGGTTTCGAGGAGCGATCCAATGAGGCGACGGATCCCACAGCTTCGGGGCTGGGCCATCCTGGCCGTGGTGGCCCATCACGCGACCAACTGGGGGTTCATCGCCATGTTCTGGTGGGTCCATCGCTACCGCCACGTGGTCTCGCCCAACTACGACCAGATGGGCACGCCTGTCTACTATGCTCTGACGGCCTTCAACCAGGCCGCTCTGTTCAGCGTCCCGGCCTTCCTTTTCATCTCTGGCATCTTCATCACCTATGCGGCGCGGGGAGCCTCCGCCACGCTCAGCCGGAAGGTGGTCAAGGCCAGGCTGCTGAACCTCCTCTGGCCCTACCTCATCTGGTCGGCTGTGATCTTCCTTGGAGATGGGTTGCTGGGGACGGTCTACACCCCCCTGGAGTACCTGAGGAAGCTGGCGACGGGTGGGGCGGTGGGGGCGTACTTCTTCATCCCCCTGCTTGCCCAGTTCTACCTTCTCTCGCCCTTCCTCGTCCGCTGGGCGAAGGCCAGGCCGAGGTCCCTCCTTGTCCTGAGCGCCTTGATCCAGTTAGGGCTGGTCGCCGCGCCTTACCTGGGGGTTGTGGGGGGGAGCCCTGCCGTCACCTACCAGGCGCTTAAGCGTCTGGACTGGCTGTTTGTCCGGTGGGTCTTCTTCTTCGCTCTCGGGCTGGTGGTCGGCTTTCGAAGCAGGCCGGTGGAGGAGTGGCTGGCACGCCACAAGGGGCTGCTGTTGCTGGTCACGCTCCTTCTGGCGGGCCTCTCGGTTCTGGAGTCCCAGGCGGTCTACCGCGAGACCTCCAACTGGGGCTGGGCCTACACCCCGCTCAAATTCTCGTCCACTTTCTATGCCCTGGCCTTTATCCTTGCCTTCCTGGCGTGGAAGTCCTGGCCCTCCACCTTCTCCCGGACCGTGGAGCGGGCCGGGGGGATGTCCTACGGGATCTACCTGCTTCACCCCAAGGGGCTGGAGCTGGCCTCTCGGATCGTGTATCACGTGGCGCCGGGGCTGCTTGCCCGGCAGTTGCTGTTGGCGTTTCTGTTCCTCGCTGTCGGGGTGGGGGTTCCCTGGCTGTTGATGAACGGCGTGGCGCGGTCTCCGGCGCGCCGGGTATATCGCTATCTGTTCGGATGAAGATGAGGTGAGGACGGTGAAATCTAAGTGGATTCTTCGAGGCATCGGGTTGGCGCTCGCTCTCCTTCTCCTGGCCGGGCTGGCCTGGGGGCTGCGCGGGCGCGGGCTGCGGACCGCTTTGGTCTCCCGGGCGCGGGCGTTGACCGGCACGGCCAGGGCGGTGCTGGATCGTTCCTCCGCCACCGGCGGCGGCGATTTCACCAATGTGATCTTCCTGCACCACTCGACTGGGCGAAACTTGATCGAACAGGGCGGAGTGCGGGAGCTGTTCGGCGCGGCGGGGTATGATTTCTGGGACCACGGCTACAACGACCAGGGGCTCACCCGCCCCGATGGGACCCCCGCCGGCTACAGCTACAACGTTCCCAACGACAACACCGACCCCGACGGCTTGGCCCACATCTTCTCCCAGCGCCTCTACCCCCGGCCGCTGAACACCTTCAGCGGGTTGATGCAGCATGAGGTGATCATCTTCAAGTCCTGTTTCCCTGTCAGCAATATCACCGCCGACGCGCAACTGGAGCAGTACAAGGCCTACTATCTCCAGATGCGGGATGTGATGGACCGGCACCCGGATCACCTCTTCATCATCATGACGCCGCCGCCGCTGAACCCCGCCGCCACCGACGCGGAGGCCGCCGCCCGGGCGCGGGCCTTCGCCGAGTGGCTCGGGTCCGACGAGTTTCTGGAGGGTCATCCCAATGTGTATACCTTTGATTTCTTCGACCTGCTGGCCGAAAGCGACCCCGTAGCCCCTGATCACAACATGCTGAGGGAGGCGTATCGGGATGGGGAGGACTCCCATCCCAACCAGCGGGCCAACGAGACCGTCGGTCCCCTCTTCGTGGAGTTCGTCATCGGGGCCGTGGAGGACTACCGGGCTTCTGGGGTTTCGGGTTCGGAATGAGGATTGTGGCTGGGCTTGGAGTGGGGAGGGAGCTGTGAGACATTCTGCTGAGGGGTTCCCCTGCGGTGGCCGGAGGGCGGCACGGTTGGCGATGCCGGTGCTCCTGGCGAGCCTGGGCCTTCTGCTGGCGATGTGGCTGCTGAGGCCCCCCGCCGTCGTGCAGGCGACGGCGTCCATAGAGGGCGATCCCATCTCCTTCGGAGGGGTGAGGAGGGTGGTGACCGCCTCGGTGGGGGTGCGCGCCGTCGCGGTGGGCGAGCTGGACCGCGACGGACGGCCAGACCTGGTCTTCGCCGATGGCCAGTGGGTGCGGATCGCGCCCAACGTTGGGGTCACAGGGACGGCCTGGGTGCCCTCCAACACGGTCGGCGCGATGGGGGCCCCCGTGGTGGACGTGGCGGTGGCGGACTGGGATCGGGACGGTTGCCTGGATCTGGCGGCGGCCGCCACGGACGGGGCTGGCAACAGCCGCATCGTGCTGTGGCAGGGGCCGGGTCCCGGGTCGAACCCCTTCACAGCGACGTGGGGCGTCAGCAACACCCTGATCGCCTCCCTCCCCATCACCCTCTCCACCCTGGCGGTGGGCGACCTGAACGGGGACGGGGCCCCCGATCTGATCGCAGCCGGCGGCGACGGCCTGATCCGAATGTGGGCCAACCCGATGACCGAGACCCAGCCCTTCACCACGTCTTGGGGAGCGCCTCATCTTCTGAATGCCCACCAGGGCGGGATCAACCGTGTCCTGCTGGCCGACTTCGGCCGGGATGGCCGACCGGACATCGTCGCCGTCTCCGGCGGGGGAACCCCTACGGTCCGCCTGTGGCGGAACCCGCTGACCGCCACGTCCCCCTTCACCACCCCGTGGACCGTGAGCAACACGCTGGGCACCTTTGCCGACGACGTGCGCTCCGTCGTCGTGGCGGACCTGGACGGCGACGGTCGGCTCGACGTGGGCGTGGGGAGGGATTCTGGAGATGTGATGGTGTGGCGCAACCCCCTCACCGTTGCTCTGCCCTTCACCACAAGCTGGGGCAGTCCGGCCAGTGTGGGAAGCGGCGACAGGCCACTGGCCGCGCTCGCCTCCGCCGACTTCGACCGGGACGGCCTCCCAGACCTGGTGGGTGGGGTGGAGGGTCCCTCGCCTACCCTGTTTGCCTGGCACAATCCCGGTGCCCCCTTTGGGGGAGGCTGGACGACGACCACGCTGGAAGGTCCGACGGGCTCTGTCTACGACGTAGCGGTGGCCGACTTTGACCCCGACGGGGATATGGACGTCGCCGCCGGGTACGGGGATGCCGGGCAGGGATGGGTGTCGCTCTGGGCCAACACTCTCCTTCACCGGGATGCGGCTTTTGAGAACCTCGGAATCGCCGTGGGTCCTATGGACTCGGCCAGAGGCATGGTCGTGGGCGACCTGGACCGGGACGGCCGGACCGACATTGTGGCCAACCAGGGTGGCGGGTATATGCGCGCCTGGCAGAACGACGGGACGCCTTTCGACGGGACGTGGCCCCAGTACCACCTCGGCTGGTCCTCCAACTCCGTCCCCCGCGCCCTGGCCGATCTGGATAGGGATGGGGACCTGGATATTGTGGCGGTGAACTGGTGTGAGCCGCCGGCCCCGCACGTAGAGGTGTGGCGGAACGACGGCGATCCATTCGCGGGAGAGTGGACGACGGTCTCTGCCATCGGAGACCTGCCAACGTTTGCAACGGCGATAACGGTGGGGGATCTGGATAGAAACGGCACCCCGGAGATCGTGGTCGGCATCGACGGCAACAGCTCCGTCTCCCCCACCATCGGCATATGGCGTTTTGAGGGGGATCCCTTCGTCGCTACCTCGTGGCTCTCCTCCGAGGTCGCCGTGGTCTCTTACACAGTCAACAGCATCGCCCTAGGCGATCTGAACAACGATGGCTGGCCGGACATCGTCTTTGGGACCGACCACGCGCCGCCCGCCGATCCGATGCCGGAGGTCTATCAGCTCCGGGCGGCCCGCAACGACGGCGCCCCGTTCGATGGGGGCTGGACGCTGTTCGACCTGGGGCGGGACCCCCAATGGACTGGCTTGGAGCCCTCCCACGGCTACCGGGGGGAGACGGTCCATTCGGTCGGTCTGGCCGATTTCGACAACGATGGCGACCTGGACATCGTGACGGGCGAGGCGGTCCAGGGGGATCACCAGATCATGGTGTGGGAGAACGACGGGACTCCCTTCGACGGCGAGCAATGGCAGCCGACCACGGTGGGGTTGGGGCCGTACTGGGAGCCGAACGGCAACCCCTGGCTGGCCGATACCGTCTTCTCGGTGGTGCCCGCTGACCTGAACAACGATGGGCTGATCGACCTGGTCTCGGGCAGCGGGCCGACGGAGCCCTACGAGGTGATCTACTGGGAGAACAGCGGCCTTCCCTTCAGCGCACTGGTCACCGATACCCACTGGATTCGCCACGACGTGGGGGCGGTCGAGATGCACGTGAAGCTCGTCGGTGCGGTCGATCTTGACGGTGACGGCGACATCGACATCGCTTCCCTGGCAGAGACCTGGTCCTCGCCGGTGGAGGTCGTCCACGTCTGGCAGAACCGGGAGGGGACGGTCGGCGAGAGGGTGGAGGCGACGGCGCCGGTGACGATGGCGGAGGGCTCCGTGGACGATCTGCTGCGCATCGTTGTCTCCCACCACGGCAAGCCGGCGGAGCCGGCAGTGGAGATCGATGAGTGGCGGGTGACGTTCACAGACGGCGCGGGGACTCCCCTCATCTCTGCCCAGGCGGATGGGCTGTTTGCGTCCATCGCGGTCTACCGGGATGGGGACGGCGACGGGATGTGGCAGGGGTCGGATACCCCGGTCGTCACCGTGTCCAGCCCCTCTCTGGTGGACGGCGTGCAGAGGTTGCCGTTCCCCAGCGGGGACCCGCTGGCGGTGATCTCCGCCACGGAGACGGTGACCTATTTCGTGGTGGTGAGCCTGGAGCCGGACGCCAGCCTGCAGACCCCCGCCCTGTTTCGGATCCATTTCGACGCTGACGCCGCCTCGGTGGTGCGGGACCGGGCGACGTCGGCGACGGTCTCCATCAACGACACCCATCCCGTGTCGGCCTCGGTGGAGGTGGTGAGCGCGGCGATGAGCGTGACCGTCGAGGCGGTGCCGGACACCCTCCCGGCGGATGGGGTGTCGACGTCGGTGGTGACGGCGACGGTGGAGGACGGGGAGGGGCACGGGGTGGCGGACGGGACGGCGGTGGTGTTCACCGCGACGTTGGGGAGCTTTCCGACGGAGCCGTACACGGCGACGACGGTGGGGGGGGTGGCGACGGCGACCTTGAGGGCGGGGACGGAGGCGGGGACGACGATTGTCTGGGCCTATGCCGGAGAGGCGTCCGGACAGGCCCTCGTGACCTTGCAGCAGGTTGAGTACTTCATCTTTCTGCCTACAGTTCTGAAAGGGCCATGAGCCGAAGGGAGGAAGGAGATGATGACCGGTCGGAAGAGTGATGTGTGGGAGGTGCAGCCGGGTGAGCGACGCCACCCTGGAGTCATCCACGGCGTGATCGCCCTCGTCTTGTTGATCCTGGCGATAGCTGTCTCCAGGCTGTGTAGCTTCTCGCTGGTGCTGCCGCTCCCTCTGGGGAAGTTTATGCTCACCTATTTCTCGCCTGCCACGACCGTCCAAGTCGTCGGAGGGATGTGGTTCGGGATGTGGGGGGTGATCGCCGGGATGCTTTTCCCCGTCATCGGGGGGTTCATCGGCGGGCAGCCGCTGGTGGTGAATCTGCTGCTGATCCCGGTGAACATCGTCCAGAGCGTTGCCGCGGTGTGGGTCTTCCGCCGCTGGAGGCGGGACCCCCGGTTGGCCACCTTTGCCGACTGGGTGGTGTTCATCCTGGTTGTCGGTCTTCTGATGAACATCCCGGCGGCGATATGGGTCACCGCTGTCTACTGGCGCTTTGGCATCGCCAGCGGCTCCTGGATCATCTTTCTCGTCTCGTACATTATCGGCCACGGGTTGCCGCCGGCGGTGCTGGGGGCTGTGCTGCTGAAAGCCTTCTCCGGTGTTGTGGTCAGGTCCAGGGTTTTCTGCAAGGGCTGGTGGGCTTAGCGTGGGAGGGTCCATCGGGTGAGCGCCTGGCCTCGGGTGGGGGTCATCGTTCTCAACTGGAACGGGGGGGATGACACCCTGGCGTGCTTGGCGTCTCTGGCGCGGCTGGACTACCCCGCCTTCGAGGTGGTGGTCGTGGACAACGGCTCCACCGACGGATCGGTGCCGGCTGTCCGGCAGCGGTTCCCGGAGGTGGTCCTTCTCCTGAACGAGGAGAACCTGGGCTACACCGGGGGCAACAACGTGGGCCTGCTTCACGTGCTGGACCGCGGCCTGGACTACGCCTTGCTCCTGAACAACGACACAGAGGTCGCCCCCAACTTCCTGCGCGTCCTGGTTGGGGCCGCCGAGGCGGACCCGGCGGTGGGGGTCGCCGGGCCGATGATCTACTACTACGATCGGCCGGAGGTCATCTGGTCGGCCGGGGGGGCGATCGACTGGCGGCGGGGACGGACGTGGATGGTGGGCCTCGACGAGCAGGATACGGGGCAGTTCGGCACGCAACCTCGTGAGGTGGATTTCGTCACGGGGTGCGCGCTGCTGGTCAAGAGGGAGGTCCTGGAGCGGGTGGGGCTGCTGGACGAGCGGTTCTTCGCCTACTATGAGGAGGCCGAGTGGTGTGTGCGGGCCCGGCGGGCAGGGTTCAAGACCCTGCATGTGCCGCAAGCGCACATCTGGCACAAGATCTCCCCTGTCGCCCAGGCGGATTCGCCGCTGGTGCATTACTATATGACCCGCAATCGGTTGCTGTTTCTGAAGGCCGCGGGGGCAGGGGTGGGGGCCTGGTTGCATGCTCTGGCAGAGGATCTGCGGACCCTGCTGGCGTGGGGCCTGCGTCCCCGCTGGCGACATAAGCAGGCCCAGCGACGGGCGATGGTGCAGGCTATCGTGGACGCCGGACGGGGTAGGTGGGGACAGCAGGCTGTGAGGTGAGGGCGAGGATGCGGATCCTGTTCGTCTCAGGGTGGTTCCCGTATCCCCCCGATAACGGCGCGCGGATGCGGATCTACTACCTGCTAAGGGAGTTGGCGAAGCGCCACAGCGTGGATCTGCTAGCCTTTGCCCGGGATGGACGGGGCGGGCCGGGTGGGGCGGAGGCCCTTCAACCCATCTGCCGCGTGCTGGGAACGGTCCCTTTCCGCCCGTTCCGTCCTTTGAACAGGTGGGCTCTGCTGGGATTGCTCTCTCCTGAGCCCCGCTCCCTTCGCGACACTTGCAGCAGGCAGATGTATGAGGAGGTGGGTCGGGCACTCCAGGGAGGGGGGTACGACCTGGTACTGACATCGGAGATCGGCCCCGGGACGTATACCAGCCGGTACGCGGTCGGGCGGGCCGCTATTCCACAGGTGATCGAGGATCTGGAACTCTCGATGATCCGCAATAAGATCGGGTCTAAACCTACGCTCTGGGGCCGCCTGCGGCACCGGCTGACGTGGTGGAAGTTGCGGTGGTATATCGCTGGCTTTCTCCCCCAGATCGCGGGATGTACCGTTGCCTCGGAGGTAGAGCGAAGGGTCTTGCGGCAGGTTGCCCCTCGATATAGGCAGGTGGCGGTGATCCCCAACGGTGTCGACCTGGAGTGGTACGGTGGGGACTTTGGTTCTCCGGAGCCCGACACGCTGGTTTTTAACGGTGCGTTGACGTACGAGGCCAACTATGAGGCGATGAGGTTCTTTTTGGGAAAGGTGTTCCCCCACGTCCGTAGGACTCGCTCAAGTGTGAGGCTCATCATCACGGGGCGCGCCGACGGCGTGAACCTAGAAGGGTTGCCGCTGGGGAGGGGAGTGGTGCTGACGGGTTACGTGGAGGACATACGGCCTGTGGTGGCGCGAAGCGCTGTCTGCGTGGCCCCGTTGACGACTGGCGGGGGGACACGGGTCAAGGTGCTGGAGGCGATGGCGCTGGGCACGCCGGTGGTCGCCACCAGCAAGGGGGCCGAAGGGCTGGATGTGGTCGACGGCGAGCACATCCTCCTGGCCGACGACCCTCCCGCCTTTGCCGATGCGGTCCTGCGCCTGCTGAGCGACGCGCACTTGCGGGCCTCCCTGACCCGCAACGCCTGCGAACTGGTGAAGGAGCGGTACGACTGGCGTCAGATCGGGGGGGAACTGGACCAGTTCCTGCGTCGGGTTATCCATTGTGCTGAGAGTTGAGGCTTGGGATGATCGATGTGATTCGTGAGCGGCTCTCCAGGCTTCCGCTGTTGTTCCGGCCGGCGGTGGTCGGCGGGGTGCTCCTCGCGGGCATGGTCTTCGCGTTCCTGATCAGCCGCCTGGAACACCCAGAACTCCCCCTCCTGCTGGCGGCGTTTCCCCTCCTCGGGCTGATCCTCTACCGGTATGGTCGGATTGAGCATGGCGTGTTGGGGATCGTGCTTGTGGCGGCCACGATCCGCTACGGCCTTCCCACGGGCACCCAGAGCCGCATCCCCGTCAGTATGGTCGTGACGGTGTCCGCCATCGTCGTGTGGGTGATCGGGGTGATGGTCACGAGAAAGCGGCTGCGGCTTGCCCCCTCGCCCACCAACATCCCCCTGCTCGGCTTTGTCGCCGCCTCCGTGGTTTCATTTATCTGGGGCAACGTGTTTCGGGATGTCCTGGTCGTTCCCTGGCGCAGTTGGCCCTTTGTCCAGTTGGGGGGGCTGGCGGTGATGGTCCTGTTGCCCGGCGCCTTTCTCCTGGCTGCCAATCACCTGGGGGAGGTCCGTTGGATCAGCCTGCTGGTTCTGCTCCTCCTGGTCATCGGCACCATCTACATTTTCGGCGACCGGCTGCATCTGCCGGTGCGTTTCCTCCAGGTCCGACCGTTGTTTCCTATGTGGATGATCTGTCTGAGTTACACCCTGGCGATTACCGATCGGAAGTTGCCTCTCTGGGTGCGGGGTTTGCTGCTGATCCTGGCGGGGGCGTGGGGGTATCACGTCTTCATCCAGAAATTCCGCTGGCTTTCGGCATGGCTGCCCTCGGGGGCGGCGATCCTCGTCATCAGCCTGCTCCGTTCGCGGATGGCGCTGGTGATCCTGCTCCTGATCGCCGTCCTCTACGTCGGCTTCAACATCGATGCCATCGAGGCCCGGCTGGAGGCCGAGAGGACCGAGAGCGGTGAAACCCGCCTGGATGCCTGGCTGCACAACTGGCGGGTGACCAGCAAGCACTGGCTCTTCGGCGTCGGGCCAGCGGGGTATGCGCTGTACTACATGTCGTATTTCCCCACCGAGGCGATGGCGACCCACAGCAACTACATTGACATTCTCTCCCAGACCGGTGTGGTTGGCCTCACACTGTTCCTCTGGTTCTTCCTTGCGGTGGGGTTCTGTGCATGGAGACTGTGGCGGCGGGTGCGGAAGCGGGGGGATTTCGTGGAGGCCTTCTCGCTGGCCACCCTGGGGGGATGGGTGGGCGCGATGCTAGCGATGGCCTTGGGGGATTGGCTCGTGCCCTTCGTTTATACCCAGACCATTGCTGGCTTCGACTACGCCTCGTATACCTGGGTTCTCCTGGGCGCAATGGTCGCTCTGTATGTACGTGAATACCTTGCCAATGTCTAACATAAAACCCTCGCTTTGAAGGCTCCAAGCGAGTCTGTGACCCGCGTCTCCGGTCGAAGGCTGCCATTTTCAGCCCAAGTCGGGGGGGGCATAGACCCCCTTAGAGCATCATGTGACATTGTCAGAATACTCGGAAGG
>DQUX01000083.1 GCA_015662065.1 Anaerolineales bacterium
ACCCCGACGCCGCTCATCCAGGTGGTCCTCCTCCCCGGCGGCCACACTCCCCCCGACCCGGCCGGTGTATCCCGGCCCGAGCCGGTGCCCGCCCACCTGCACGACCTGGTGGCCTCCATCACACCGCTGCCAGCCCCCACCCCCGGGCCGGAGCACGCCGTCCGCGTCCGAATCCCGTCCATCGGGGTGGACGCGCCGGTGGTGGAGGGAGACGACTGGGAGAGCCTGAAGCGGGGGGCCGGTCACCACATCGGCTCGGCCAACCCCGGCGAGCGGGGCAACTGCATCATCTCCGCCCACAACGATATCTACGGAGAGATCTTCCGCGATCTCCCCGAGGTGGCGTTGGGAGACATCGTAGAGGTCCACACTGCCGGCCAGGTCTACCGGTACGTGGTGACCCAGAAGCGGATCATAGAACCGACCGATGTGAGCGTGATGTATCCGACCAGCAGCCCGGTGCTGACGCTGATCTCCTGCTACCCCTACGGCATAGACACCCACCGGATCGTCGTCATCGCGGAGCTGAAACCGTAGCGGACAAGAACCGACCCCCGGCCGGTTTGTCACCCTTATGGGAGGTAGTGAATGGCCAAAAAGGCGAGGAAGAAGCGCAAGCGGTCCAAGGCGCCGCGCCTGTCGGCGGCCCAATTGGTCCAGCCCAGCGAAGAGGTAACACTATCGCGCCCCACGTCCACCGCCAGAACCGCCCCGGCGCAACCTTCGGACCTGAGGGAGGAATATCACTATGTGATGGCCGACCTGAAGCGGATCGCCGCCATCGCCGCCGCCATGTTGATGGTGATGATCGCGCTGGCCTTGCTGCTGGTCTAATATCGTGCTATACTGTGTACGTTACGTCAAGCCACGCAGCACCGCCGCTTGGCAAAACCGTTGCCCTTCTGTATACTACGAGCGCAGGAAAGAGAGCGCGACGTGCAGATGGAAGAGTGGGTCCGTAGGCTCAGGGAGGCCGGCCTCGGTCCGGCGGTCATCCCCCTCCTGGAGACGGCGCGAGCGTTGGGCTTCGTCGCCGCCCAGGCGCTGCTGCTCGGCCAACCCCTCCTGACCGGGCTGGTGGATGCAGCAACGGTCCAAGGGGCCGCCGACTGGCTGGAAGACCCCCAGCAGATAGCGCAGGCACTGGAGAGGCTGGAGGGAGAGAAGGACTTGCTATGACCGGGTTACTGGGGGACCTGCAGATCGGCGGGATGCACGTCGTTGCGCTGCTGCTCATAGTCCTGGCCCTCCTGCTGCTTCTCCTGCTGAGGGCGCAGGCCCGAGCGGGCCGTCGCCCCTCGACGCGGCCTCTCCCCGCCTTCGACCAACTCTCCACCGAACTGGGCCGCTCCGCCGAGAGCGGCACCCCCCTCCACTTCGCGCTGGGCTCCGGTGGGCTGGGCGGCGACCGCACGCTCACCTCCCTGGCCGCGCTGGAGACGCTGGAGGGCCTGGCCGACGCCGCCGTCGCCTACGGCCAGTCGCCGGTGGTCACCGTGGGAGATCCCACCCTCCTGCCTCTGGCCGAGGACATCCTTCGCCGAACCTACATCCGGCGGGGCACCCCCGAGCGGTACGACCCGACCGCCGTGCGCTTCATCGCCGCCCAGCCGGTGGTCTACGCCATCGGCGCGGCCGATCTCTCCAGGCACGAGCGGGTGCACAGCAATGTGATTCTCGGCGCTTTTGAGGAAGAGGTCTCCCTGGTGACCCACGCGGGGGAGGAGCGGGGGTTTCCCCAATCGGTGGCCGCCGACCGGTTGCGGGCCTTAGGGGCCCTCTACCCGGCCGACGCCGCCCTGGCCGTCGGCGAGGAGATGTACGCCGGACCGGCCCGGCTCACCAACCTCCCCCGCTACGTGACCAGCCTATTGGCCCAGGACGTGCTGCGCTTTCTACTGGTGGCCGTCATCCTCTTGAAGGTATTGGGGCTTTTCTAGGGGGATCAGGTATGGAACGCCTGGCGAAGCGAATCCTGCCCACGGTCGTCGCCTTGGCGGCCGGCCTCCTCGTCCTGGCGGGCTACCTGGTTCCCCACCCGCTGATAACCTTCATCCGCGACCAACTGATCCGGTGGGCGGTCATCGTCGCCGCCTTCGCCTTTATCCTGGGCTTCTTCAACGTCCTGCGGGTCCACCTGAAGCGGATCACCCGGGCAAGGCCGGGAGCCTTCTACAGCGGATTCCTTATCCTTTCCGCCCTGGCCAGCCTGTCTGTGACGCTGGCCGGCCTTATGCTCCCGTCTGTCCGCTCCCTGAGCGACTGGTGGTTCCTCCACGTCCTCTCCCCCCTCCAGGCCAGCGCTGGCGGGTTGATCGCCCTGACCCTGGGGCTGGCCGCCTTCCGCCTGCTCCACAGCCGTAGAAACGCCGGCGCCCTCCTGTTCCTATTCGCCGCCGCCGTCGTCCTGCTGGGCACGCTACCCCTCTCCGGCCCGGCCGGCGAGCGGCTAGCTTTGCTGCGACAGTGGTGGATGTCCGTCCCGGCTACCGCCGGGATGCGGGGACTGCTCATCGGCGTGGGTCTGGGAACCCTGCTGATGGGCCTGCGGGTCCTGACCGGGCTAGACCGCCCGCACAGCGATCTGTGAACCGAGAAGGCCGATGATCTACTGTCCGAACTGTGGCACGGCCAATCGACAGGGAAGCCGCTTCTGCAATGAGTGCGGCACCCCTTTACCTTTGAAGACCGGGTTGCGTTGCCCGATGTGCGGGACGATGAACCCGGTGAGCAACGTTTACTGCGACAAATGCAACGCCCGCCTGATCCCGCTCTCCACCCCGCCGCCGGAGGAGCAAGCCCCGGAGAAGCCCGCCCCCCCGCCCATCAAGGGGATCTCACTGCCGACCATTCCCCTCCAGGAGGAACCTCCCCCAGGCCCCGAGGTCCCCGCCGACGAGGAGGGAGAGGACTGGCTGGCGGAATTGCGGGCCACGGCCGCCAGCGCAGAGGCAGCAGAGGAGCCCACCCCTCCCGAAGAGATCGGGCCGGTGGAGCTGCCCGAGTGGATGGCAGAAACGGAGGCCGCCCCCCAGGGACCGCCGGCCGAGGGACCTCCCCCCACCCTCCCCGACTGGCTGATGGAGACGGAGACCACCCTGCCGGTCCCACCGGTGGAGGAAGCGGCTCCTGAGGAACCCCCGGCCGAGATCCCCGACTGGTTGGCCGGGCTGGAGCCGGCCCCACCCGCCGAGGAGGCCGCCCCCGAGGAGCCGCCGGTTGCGGAAGCTCCATCGGAGATACCCGAGCGGCTGACGGAACCAGAGACCGCTCCCTCCACCCCGTTCATCAAGGGAGCGATTCCCGAGAAGCCCCCGGCCGAGATGCCCGACTGGTTGGCGGAGATGGAGGCCGCCCCGCCCGCCGAGGAGGCGGCTCCCGAGAAGCCCCCGGCCGAGATGCCCGACTGGTTGGCGGAGATGGAGGCCGCTCCGCCCACTGAGGAGGCCCCACCAGAGGCCGAGGCCCCGACCGAACCGGCTCCGTCTCCCGAGGAGGCCCCTCCCCCAGTCCCTGTCTTCATCTCGGAGGAAGGGCTTCGCGTGACAGAAGAAGCCCCGCCGGAGTGGCTCGCAGACCTGGCACCGGGCGAGGAAGAGGAGGAGGCCGCCCCCCTGCCGGAGACCCAGCCGCTGACCGGCCCACCACAACTGAAGGGGTTGCTCCCGGCAGAGCTCCCGGATTGGTTGAAAGAGCTACGGCCGGCACCGGAGGCGGAGGCCGTCGTTGAGGAGCCGCCGGAGACCGAAGGGCTTCTGGAGGGCCTGCGAGGGACTCTTCGCCCCAGCCTCATCACCGAGGCCCCCGTCGCCCTCGAGCCGGCCGCGCCGGCGACGACCGGCGCCGCCGCCATCGCCCGGGCCGAGCTCCTCCAAGAGCTTCTGAGC
>DQUX01000319.1 GCA_015662065.1 Anaerolineales bacterium
GGGATAGAGACAAGGACAGCCCCACCAATTGCCCGGTGAGGGGGAATGAGTATAATGCCCATAGGTGGAACTGAAGGGAGGAAGATGAGTATCTACCTGGACTCTGCTTCCATCGCCGAGGCGACGCGGGCGGCGGAGCTGGGCTTCGTCGCCGGCATCACCACCAACCCGAAGCTTCTGGCGCGGGAGGGCCGCCCCCCCGAGGCGATCATCCCGGACCTGTGCGACGCCCTGGGCTGGGGGTTGGTCTTCTACCAGCTCAACGGCCCCACCCTCGAGGAACGAGAGGACGAGGCTCGTCGGATGCTGGCTTTGCGCCCCCACCGGATCGGACTGAAGATTCCGTGTACTTCGGAGAACATCGGGCTGTTGGCCCGCCTGGCGGCGGAGGGAGTGGTCTGTGCCGCCACCGCGGTCTTCAGCAGCCACCAGGGCTACCTGGCCTGCGAGGCGGGCGCTCGCTACCTGATCCCCTATGTCAACCGGGCCACCCGTCTTCTGGGAGACGGCCTGGCGCTGGTCCGGGAACTGGCGGAGGTCTGCCGGGCGACGGGAGGGAGCACCGAAGTGCTGGCGGCGAGCCTGAAGAGTCCCCAGGAGGCGGTGGAGGCCGTCGTGGCAGGCGCGGCGCATATCACGGCGCCGCTGGAGCTGATCCTGGCGCTGGGGGAGCACCCCCTCACCCGGCAGGCCCTGGAGGCGTTCGCCTCGATCCCCTAGGCAGCTCCCCCTCCATTTGAGCGATGTCAGGGCGACCCGCCAGAGAATCGATAAGCCTCGCTGTGCGGTCGCCCTGGGTCAAACGAGGAGGTATCCGTGAAGGACGAAGCCCAACGCGAAAGCCTCCCCATCCGGCAGAGGCTCTCCCCGGGCGGGCTGGCGCGCTGGCGCCCCCCCGCCGTCCTGGCGTTGATCCCGGCCTGGAACGAGGCCGCTCGCATCGGCCCCATCGTCGAGGCGACGCGGGCCCACCTGCCCGTCCTCGTGGTGGACGACGGCTCCACCGATGGGACCGCCGAGGTGGCCCAGGCCGCCGGTGCCACGGTCGTGCGCCACCCGGAGAACCGGCGCAAGGGGGCGGCGCTCCAGACCGGGTTTGCCTGGGCGCTGGAACACGGCTACGACGCCGTCCTCACCCTCGACGCCGACGGGCAGCACGACCCGGCGGAGATCCCCAAGTTTCTGGCGGCGTTGGAGGGAGGGGCGGAGGGGCTGATCATCGGCGAGCGGGATTTCTCCCAGATGCCCTGGCCGCGGTGGTGGTCCACCCCATTGGGCACCTGGCTCCTATCCCTGGCCTTGGGCACGCGGGTCACCGACAACCAGAGCGGCTATCGGCTGGTCACCCGCCGCTTCCTGGAGCAACTCCACCTGACCAGCACCGGCTTCGAGATGGAGGTGGAGATGATCGCGGAGGCGGTGCGGCTGGGGTTCCCCATCACCTGGGTCCCTATCCGCACCATCTACGGGATCGACAAGCCCAGCTACTTCCACCCGCTGAAGGACACGCTGCGGTTCCTGCGGATGATCTGGAAGATCTGGAGAAGGAGGAGAAATGAACGATGACCCAATGAACAATGGTTCATTGAGTCATCGGGTTGCTGCTCACTACGGCAGGTAGGCCCGGGGGTTTTGCTGCACCCCGTTGTAGCGGATCTCGAAGTGGAGATGCGGGCCGGTGGACCAGCCGGTGTTGCCCGTCGCGGCGATGACCTGCCCCCGCTCCACCGCCTGACCGGCGGTGACGTAGAAGTTGCTCAGGTGAGCGTAGTAGGTGGCGAAGCCGTTGGCGTGGTCGATCACCACCAGGTAGCCGTAGCCGATGTCGGTCCAGCCGGCGAAACTGACAAAGCCCCCATCGGCCGCCCGCACCGCCGTGCCGACGGGCACGCCCAGGTCTATGGCCCGGTGGCCGTACCAGTACCCCTGGGTGATGTACCCCAGCACCGGCCACTGGAAGAGCCCCGTTCCCCGCGCCCCCTCGGGGATGGGGCCGGTGTAGCTGGTGACCACCCGTGGGACCCAGGGCTTCTCCCCGCCGGGCACGATCAGCTTCATCCCCGGCTCGATGGCGAAGTCCGGCGGCTCCAGGTGGTTGTACTCGCAGGAGGCGATTTCCTCCACGTCTACCTTGTACTTCTCGGCGATGGACTCCAGCGTGTCCCCCTCGGCGACGGTGTGATAGACGCCATCGATGGGGAGGATGATGATTTCCTGACCGATGCGCAGGAGGTCCGGCGCATCCTCCACCGCCGGGTTGGCCCACAGCACGGTCGTGGGGTCCACCCCGAACCGCGCCGCGATGGCCTGGACCGTATCGCCCAATTGGACGGTGTAGGTGATGACGTCCAGCCGGGGCCGATCGGGGATGATGGTGTGGGGGTCGACCCGGCGGGTCACCGGACCCCAGCTATCCGGCTGGGGGGGCTGCCCGTTGTTGGCCAACACCTCCGCCAGTGCATCCTCCGAGGTCTCGGGGGTGGTCTGCTGGGCGAAGATCTCCGGTACCGAGGGAAGGGGGCGGGCGGCCAGCGCCGGCCAGCGGACGCTGCTGAGGGCCAGGGCGACGCAGGCCACAGCGATGACCGCCACGTGGGCCGAGGTACGGGTCAGGAACGGCCGTAAGCCCCGCCAGTCCCCACCCCATCGCCAGACCGTGACCGCCAGCCAGGCGAAGAAGCGGGGAAGCGTGGTCTCTAGCCACCTGCCCAGAGCCTCTCTTATCGCCGTTTTCCCCCGCGCTGCCCCGTCGCGGAGGGCAAGCGGGTCCTCTTTCGCCGTATCCAACGCTAGTTTTATCCTCTTTCCCCCGGCGACCCTGCCCGAAATGCCGCCCGTGGGGGTTGGATTATACACCCTATTCCTAAAAGGGCAAGTTCACCTCCAACGGACGCCCCGCCTGCTATGGCAGGTAGTAGAGTGGGTCCTGGGGGATCCCCTCGTAGCGGATCTCGAAGTGCAGGTGCGGGCCGGTGGACCGGCCGGTGGAGCCGCCGGCGCCGATGGCCGCCCCCTTCTGCACCGACTGACCGCAGACGACCCAGATACCGCTCAGGTGGGCGTAGTAAGTGTGGTAGCCGTTGCCGTGGTCCAGGACGATCAGGTAGCCGTATCCCCAGTCGTTCCAGCCAGCGTAAGCGACCACACCGTTGTCGGCGGCGTAGATGGGGTCGCCGACGCGCAGGCCGATGTCGATCCCCCCGTGGGGCGGGTTGCGGGGGTCGTGGAAGACCCAGCCGGAGATGCGCCGGCCAGCGGTGGGCCAGTCGAACCAGCCATAGCCCCGTATTCCGCTCGCCGGTAGTGCGCAGACCCCCGAGCCGACCGCCGCCGAGCCCCGCAAGCCGGTGTACTGGGGCAGTTGCCAGACGATCCACTCCCGCGTCCCGCCGGGGATCACCAGACGCATCCCCGCCTGCAGCGGCTCTCCTTCCTCCAGATCGTTCCACTCATTGTAGAGGGTGGAGGAATCCACGCTGTACTTCTCGGCGATGGAGGCCACCGTCTCCCCCTCGGAGACCGTGTGGTAGACCCCGTCCACAGGCAGGATGTTGAGCACCATATCCGGCCAGAGCAGATGGGGGTTGTCGTGAAGGACGTCGGAGTTGGCCCAGTAGATGGTGTAGGGGGTCAGCCCAAACTGCTGGGCGATGCCGTAGACGGTGTCCCCCGGCTGGACGGTGTAGGTGATCACCGAGCGGCGGGGTCGTTCCGGGATGACGGTGTAGGGCAGGGCTAGGCGGGTCAGCACCTGAGGGGGGGAGGGCCGCCAGGGTTGAGAGCCCTCCTCCGACGCGGGGAGGGAGGGGAGAGGGTTGATCTCGGAGGATGGCCCGCCCAGGGCCTGCGCGGGCGGCTCGAGACGGGCCAACGCCAACACGGCCACCGCCAGCAGCGCCACGCTTGCGTGAGCGGTGATCCGCGTCAGCACCGGCCGACGGGTCCGCCAGTCCACGCAGGCCCGCCAGATGAGGGTGCCCGCCCAGACGAAGAAACGGGAAAACAAACGTTGCCCCCACATCTCCTGGGCGGCCCCTGTCTGCTCCCTCCGCTCGTTTTCGGTCATATCCCCCTGGATCGGAGAGGGCCGATCCGCGGGGATTATACCACCAGACAGGCGGGTGGGCAATGGGGGCGCAGAACAAACGTGCTAGGAGGGTTGCGCCTGCAGCCGCATGTCCACGATGACGACCAGCCCGGCCAGGACGAGGACGGCGTGGCGGAGGGGGAGGTCGGGCGCCTCGACGACATAGCTGGCCCCCCGGGCGGGGCGGAGGATCTCACCCACCGGCTCCCCCCATCGGTGGCGGCGCGTCCTCGCCAGTGCCTCCCGCATCTCCTCATCCCCCAGTTCCACCACCACTTCCTCCTCCGGCCGCTCGCTCCCCTCTTCTCCTTCTTCTTCTTCCTCCTGGGGGGGCAGGAAGATCTCGTACACCCGCTCCCCGTACCGGCTGCCTCGGGCCACATAGGTCTCCTCCCCCTGTCGAACCAGATAGTGGGGCAACCGCAGGAGGATCAGGTCCACCAGGTTCCATCGTTCCTCGATCACGGCCAGGGGCTCCTCCTGGTCGTCCAGGAACAGGGTGTACGCCCCGCCCAACTGCCAGGGGGAGGCGGGGGGGGGCTCGATCCGGCCGATGGGATTGTGGTCGGCGTCGAAGAGGGTGATCAGGCGGGTAGGATGGGGGAGGAACAACCCGGTGGGCTCGACCAGGCAGCACACCTGGTCCGTCTCATCCATCACCTGATACCGGTAGGCCTGACGTTCGGAGTAGGTTTGCTTATAGATCCTGTACCTCATCCTCCACCTGCCTGGCGGAGCAACGCCTCAGCGATCGCTCGATTCACCTCCCGGGTCTGCCCCCCGGGCTGCGGCGGGCCGATCACGCCCTTCTCCTCCAGCATATCTATGATCCGGGCCGAGCGGGTATAGCCAATGCGCAGCCGCCGCTGGAGGAGGGAGATGGAAGCCCGGTTCTCCGCCAGGAGGATCGCCAGGGCATCGGGGAGCAGGTCGTCCTCGAAAGTGGGGGCAGGGGAGGCCGGTTCCTCTTGGAGGGGCAATTGGAC
>DQUX01000041.1 GCA_015662065.1 Anaerolineales bacterium
CCGGTGGGGGGGGATTACCCCACGTCCCTCTGGGCACCCGGTGAGGTCATCGTCGACAAGCGGGTTATCCCCCTCGAGGAAGTTCCACCGGGAACCTACCGGCTGTACGTGGGGATGTATCTGCTGGAGAGCGGGGAGCGGCTCCCCGCCCTGGACGCCGGGGGAGCGCGCCTCCCCAACGACGCCATCCCGCTGGCGGAGATAGAGGTGGAACCCTGGAGGAGGTAACGGTTTGAGGATCAGGCAAAGCCTGTGGCTGAAGATCGGGTTGCTGGCGGCGATCTTCGTCGCCTACGCCCTCCGGACAACCACCCTCACCCTCCAGAGCATGTGGGTAGATGAAGTGATGGCCCTCCACTTTACGGAAGGAAGCTTCGCCGAGACGGTCCGCACCATCATCCAGCCGACCCACAACGGTCCGCTATTCTATTTGCTGCTGTTCTGGTGGCGTCAGGTCGTGGGGGATTCCGACTTCGCGGCCCGGTTTCTCTCGACGTTCTTCGGTGTGCTCACCCTGCCGCTTCTGTTCCAGTGGGCGAGGAAGCTCCTCGCCGACCGAACGGCGGCTCTGTCTCTCTGGTTGTTCGCTTTCTCGCCGTTCACTCTCTGGTTCGCCCAGGAAGCAAAGATGTACGCGCTCCATATGTTGCTCGCCGTCGCGTCCAGTCTTCTGCTGCTGGAGGCCTTTCGGAAGGGAGGGTGGTACCGCTGGCTCCTCTATGCCTCCCTTGTCTCCACTTTCCTCTATAGCCATCTGTTTGGAGGGCTTCTGGTGATCACCCAGGCGGCGATGGCGCTCCTTCTGGGCTGGCGCAGATGGAAACGGCTGGCGGCGTACGTCGCGACGATGCTCTCGATCCTGCTGGTGCACGCTCCTCTGGTGCAGATCATCCTGAGGGCCGTCCAGCGCTACCAGCCGCGAGACATCTGGCGAGGCTTTGTGCCCCTGGGCGTCATCGCCCGCGATGCCCTCGGCCAGTACTTCTACCGCCTGCCCGTCCCGGACATCTCGTGGCCAGCCTTCCTGCTGGCGGCGGGATTGATCCTGGCGGGTGGCCTGTTCCTGCTCCTTCATCGGCGGGCGGACCCGGTCGTGGTCCTGCTCCACGCCTTTATGCCGGTGCTGATCTTCTACGCCATCTCCTTCCGTGTGCCGGTCTACACCGCCAAGTACCTCTCCGCCGTCGTGCCGGCCCTCTTCGTGCTCTCCGCCTGGGGGGCCGAGGCCCTCGCCCGCCTCTGGCGACCGGCGGGGGTTCTCATCCTCGCTCTGGGGATGCTGATGGTGAACGGCGTCGTGCGTGACCTCACCGACCCGCTGGTGCAGCGGGGCGACTGGCGGTATGTGGCCGACTATATCGACGCCCACGAGGGCGAGAACGACGTGGTCGTCGTCTCGGCTTACTATAACACCCGGCTGCTGGAGCGATATTATCGGGGCGAATCCAAGGTGCGGGGTTTCGCCGGCGACCCTTACGATCCCTGGCCCTTCTATGAACAGCAGGCGGAGCAGTACGACCATCTGTGGCTGGTCCTCCATCAGGATCAGGCGATGGCCCCCGGCAATCGGTTGCAGGAGGTGGCGGGTATCGCCTTCCCCGTCATCACCGGCCAGTTTCCCAACGGCGGGCAGATCACCCTCATCGGGTATCAGATGCGATACGTGTACCCTGCGCTTCCTCCGGGCGTTCACTCGCTGGACCTATGCTTTGGAAACGGCCTGTGTCTGGTGGGTTATCGGTTTGACGCCACGGAGCTGACCGCCACCGAGCGTCTCTCCCATCCCCCCAGCAACTGGATCCACGCCGTCCTCTACTGGCGGCGGGAACCCCAGATCGACCCCACCCCCTTCCGCCCCCTGGTCCGCGTGGTGGACGATGCCTTCAATGTGTGGGGGGGGAATATGGACCGTCGGCCCGATCTGTTCGACCGTTTCCCGCCGGACCGGTGGCCCGTGGATGGGGTGGTCGAGACCCATTTTGACCTCAACCTGAACCCGGCGATGCTACCGGGGGTCTACCGCCTGGAGATCAGTCTGGCGGTGGAGGGGGATGAGGGCCGCCGGATGGAGGTGGTGGACCCGTCACCGGGGCAGCCGGGGGACCGGTTCCTGTTCGAGCAGATCCGGATTACGGATGGATAGGATGAAGGAGATGCGTCTGAACCAGTTCCGCTGGGCCGGCGGGATCGCGGCGTTGTACTTGGCGCTGGCGATCCTCTATGGGGCGGCCATCCCCATCTTCGAGACCCCCGACGAGGGCGGTCACTACGCCTACATCCACGAGCTGACCGAGGGGCGCGGGCTGCCGGTGCAGGGGACCCCCTCCGGGCAGCGCGTCACAGGGTACGTCGCCAGTCACCCGCCGCTCTACTACGCCCTCTGCGCCGCGCTGGCTTTCTGGATCCCCGACGACGTAGACTTCGACGACTGGGCCTGGCGGAATCCCTACCACGCCAACGGCTTCCCCGGTTCGGTGGGGAACAAGAACTTCCTTATCCACACCGACGCGGAGTCCTTCCCCTGGCGCGGCACCCCCCTCACCGTCCATATCGCCCGGCTGGTCTCCGCGCTGCTGGGGGCGATGGCGGTGGTGGGGACCTACGGGACGGCGTGGGAGCTGACCAACGCCGCCGCACACCGGCGTCGCGTCGGGAAGGGCCCCGTCGGGGCGCCTCCCCCTGCCCGTCCCCTCAGGGCCACAGAGGGTCATCCCTACATTGCCTTGGGGGCGGCGGCGCTGACCGCCTTCAATCCGATGTTCGTCTTCACCGGCGCCCGCGTCTCTAACGACGCCGCCGTCGCTGCCTTCGGCTCCCTGGTCATCTGGGGGGCCGCCCGACTGGCGGTGAGGGGCCTCTCCCGCCGGGGGCCGGTCCTCCTGGGCGCGGCTTTGGGATTGGCGACCCTCTCCAAGCTGAGCGGCATCACCCTGGTCCCCGCCGTCGCCCTGGCCCTCCTCCTCAACGCAACACGCACCACACACCACGCACCACGCACCACGCGATACGCAACTCGTATTGCGCTCGACGCCCTCCTCCTCTTCGGCACCGCCGCCTTCATCTGCGGCTGGTGGTTCGCTCGCAATCTCCTCCTCTACGGCGAACTGATGGGGGTAGACGCCTGGCTCAGCCACACCGAGACCGTCCGCCCGGAGCCTATCGGCCTCTTCGAGGTGGTGCCCCAGTTGGAGGGGTTGGAGATGTCCTACTGGGCGATGTTCGGCTGGTTCAACATCCCCGTCGCCCCGTGGATGTATCGGGCCTGGTGGATGCTGACGCGGCTGGCGGCGGCCGGGCTGTTGCTGCTTCTGGCCGACCAGTGGACCCGCTGGCGGTGGCCCCGTCCCGCCCAGGCCGGGCTGGCCGTGGTTGTCATCGCCTTTCTCGGCGTCTTCGCCTCCGTGTGGCGATTCATAATGATCGTCCTGGGTTCCCAGGGGCGGTATCTCTTCCCCGCCATCGCTGCCGCCTCCACCCTGTTGATGCTGGGCTTGGCCCGTCTGTTGGGGCGTGTTCCATATGGGCGCAATTCCATTGCGCTCGCTGCGGGGCGCGATAGAATCGCGCCCCTACAGACGGCCCTGGTGGCCCTCGTGGCCCTCGCCCACCTGGCGGCGACGGTGGCGGCGCTTTTCCTGTTCATCCTCCCCGCCTACGCCCCCCCTCAGCCGGTGAGGGAGGCGGAGCTGCCGGAGGATCTGACCCGCTTTGAGGCCACCGTCACCGGGACCCCCATCCAGTTGCTCGGCGGTCACATCGAGGTGGAGGAGGCTCATCCCGGGGACCGGGTGGAGGTTAGCCTCTACTGGCGGGCCGTGGCCCCTCCCCAGGAGGACTACGTGGCCCACGTGCGGCTCCTGGGACGGGATTGGGAGCGGATCGGCGGCATCGACGGCTACCCCGGCGGCGGCACCTTCCCCCCCACCCTGTGGGAGCCCGGGGTGATCTACCGGGACCGCTACCGGCTGCCCGTGGACGGGGGGGCCGAGGTCCCGGTGCTGATGGCCCTGGAGGCGGGCTTGCGGGTGCGGGGCCAGGAGCCGCTCCCCTTCACGTTCCCTTCCGGGGACCTCCGGCCGGGGATGCTTCTGCTGGACGTGGTGCCCCTGCGACCGACCCGGCCGCCCTCGACCCAGACCGCCTACCCGGTCGGGGCCAGGTTGGGGGAGAGCCTCACCCTGGTCGGCGTCGACCTCTCCGCTACCGACGTGTCTGCCGGAGACGTGGTCACGGTCACACTGGTCTGGCGAGCGGAGGCGGAGGCGGCGTCGGATTACACCGTCTTCATCCATCTGGTGGACGCCGGGGAGCGATTGGTCGCCCAGACGGACGCCCCCCCCCTGGACGGGGCCTACCCGACCTCCTGGTGGATGCCGGGGGAGGTGGTCCGCGATCCCCATCGTCTCCCCCTTCCCGCCGACCTCCCCCCCGGCCGCTATACCCTCCGGGTGGGGCTGTACGAGCCGGCGGTGGGGGCGCGGCTGGTGGCGACGGATGCCGAAGGGAACCGCTTCGCCGATGACGCCATCCCGGTGACGGCTCTGGAGGCGCGATGACCCGCCGCCGTCCGCTCGCCCTCATTCTGGCCGCCTACTTCGTCCTGGGGGGCGTCTACAGCCTGGCGACCCCGGTGCTGGAGGCCTCCGACGAGTTCAAGCACTACCCCTACGTTCAGTACGTCCAGACCCACCACGACCTGCCGGTGCTGAACCCGGAGACCTGCCTCCAGACCCCCGATGACTGTCCCTGGCTGCAGGACGGGGGGCAGCCACCTCTCTACTACATTACAATGGCGGCGGCGACCTCCTGGATCGATACCTCCGACCTGCGTGACCTCCGCTGGATGAACTGGCACGCCTTCATCGGCGATCCGGCCCAGGTGTGCAACAAGAACCTGGTGATCCACCTGCCGGAGCGGGAGCGGTTCCCCTGGCACGGTTCCGTCCTGGCGATCCACCTGATCCGTTTCCTCACCCTGGGCTTCGGAGCAGGGACGGTGGTCCTGACCTACCTGCTGGCCCGCGACCTTTTCCCTGGCGAGGGCGAGGGGCGGGGTGGGGCTCCGTCTTCGCCCCGCTACGTGGCGCTGGGGGCGGCCGTCCTTACCGCTTTCAACCCGATGTTCCTCTTCGTCAGCGGGGCGGTCAACAACGACGCGA
Source organism: Anaerolineales bacterium (assembly GCA_015662065.1). Taxonomy (GTDB): domain Bacteria; phylum Chloroflexota; class Anaerolineae; order B4-G1; family DUEL01; genus SZUA-1492. Next base: position 5,160 of record DQUX01000041.1, read on the forward strand.
TGGCCGCCTTCATGGGTAACCTGGCGCTGCTGATGATGGTGAGGATTGCAGACCCCAGACGGCAGATCGCAGGCCGTCGGCTGGTTGGGCGGGTGCTGGCGCTGGGGGTGGTGGTTGGGCTGGGGATGCTGACCAAGCTGAGCCTGCTGGCTCTGCTGCCCCTGGTATTGCTGGTCGTTGCCCTCCGGGTCTGGCGTCAGCGCTCCTCCTTGTCCATCCCCCGCTGCCTGGGATTCGTCGTTGGTCATTGGTCATTGATCATTCTAACGGCTCTCCTCATCAGCGGCTGGTGGTTCCTGCGCAACTGGCGTCTCTACGGCGACCCCACGGCATTGAACGTCTTCGTCGCCATCCAGGGGGTGCGAACCGGCGTGCCCACCCTCCGCGACTGGCTGGGCGAGTTCGGCACCTTCCGCTGGACCTACTGGGGGCTTTTCGGCGCGGTGGACGTGATGGCCCCCCGCTGGGTCTACGCCTTCTTCGACCTGCTCTCCCTGGCCGGGCTCGCGGGGCTCATGCTCTGGATCGCGCGTCGCGGAGACCCCACCCCTCGCCCCTCGTTCCTCGCAACTCGCAATTCCCTGTGGTGGATTCCAGCCCTCTGGGTGGCTGTCCTCTTTATTTCCGTCCTGCGCTGGACCTGGGTCTACTTCTCGTTCCAGGGGCGGCTGATGTTCCCAGGCGTTGCCGGCATTAGTGCCCTCCTGATGGTCGGCCTGCAGCAGTGGACGGCAAGCCGCTTTCGGCCTGCACTGACGGCCGGGGTCGCGCTCGTGATGTTTGCCATTGCGGTTGTGACCCCCTTCGTCTCCATCCTTCCCGCCTACGTGCCCCCTGAGCCGCTCGCTCTATCCGACGTACCCCTTGATGCCCGGGTGGAGCCGGTGGACGTGGGGGGAGGGATGCGGCTGGTGGGGCTGGAGCTGCCCCCCCAGAGCGTGGCGAGGGGCGGAAGTGTGGAAGTTGTGGTATACTGGGAGGCCGTCGCGCCCGATGGCGGCGACTATGTGAGTTTCGCCCGCCTCCTGGGTCGGGGGATGGATTGGGTCGGAGACGTCAACCGCCGCCCCGCCTGTGGGATGGTGCCCACCAGCCTCTGGCGGCCCGGTCAGGTCTGGCGGGACCCCTACCGGGTGGAGGTGGCGGAGGACGCGGCCGCACCGAGCCGGCTGCGGGTGGAGGTGGGGCTGTACGATCCGAAGACGGGGCGGACGCTGGGGGTGGTCGCCGTGGGGGAGGCAAAGCTGGCCCCGCTGGCGGCCGTGGCCGAACCGGCCCACCCGCTGACGGTGGAGCTGGCCGATGGGGTCACGCTGCGGGGGTACGATCTGGCCCCCGAGGTGGCTGCGCCTGGGGAGGTGGTGACGCTGACTCTGTACTGGGAGGCGCGGGAGGCGCCCGCCGTCGATTACCAGGTCTTCGTTCACCTGCTGGGTGAGGGGCTGGAGCCGGTGGCGCAGGGGGATGCCCCCCCCCTGGGTGGGGACTATCCGACGGGGCTGTGGGCCCCGGGCGAGGTCATCGTCGACCCGCACCCCTTGCTCTTGCCGGAGGACCTTCCGCCGGGCCGGTACCGGCTGTCGGTGGGGATGTACGACCTGGAGACGATGGCCCGGCTGGCCCGGCTGGACGGCTCCGGCGACGCCATCGAACTCCCCACGCCGCTGGACGTTCATTGACCAACCTGCGACCCGCAAACTTGCCAACTTGCATACTTGCCAACTTGCATACTTGCAACTTGCATACTTGCCAACTTGCAAACCTGCCATGTCCTCACTAAACTGGCTCATTCACCTCCTCACCTCCCGCCATCGCTGGCCGGCGGTGCTTGTGGCGCTGGCGCTGACGTTGGCGCTGGCGGTCGCGGGCGGCTACCTGCTGGCGGAGGTGGGGCCGTTGCTGGCGGCCGTCGGTGTGGTGGGGCTGGTGGCGGCCCTGTGGATGTTGCGCGATATCGAGGTTGCCTACTGGGCGGTCATCGGCGTCGTCTGCCTGCTCCCCTTCGCCTCCTTCCCCTTCAGCATCGGCTTCACCCCCACCTTCCTGGACGCGGCGCTGGGGGCGCTGTTCGTCGTCTGGCTCCTCCAGGTGATGACGGGGGCCCAGCGGAGGTTCACGACGACGAGCCTGGGCGGGCCGGTGTTGCTCTTCCTCCTCCTGGCTCTGGCCGCCTTCGTGCTGGGGCTGGGCCACGCTCCCCTCACCTCCTACATCGTCCGCCACTTCGCCGAAATCCTCCTCAGCGTGCTGCTCTTCTTTCTCGTTGTTAACACCGTCCAGGAGCCGGGCCGGTTGGAGCGGCTGGTGCGGGTGTTGGTGGTCTGCGCCTTCGTCGCGGCGCTGCTGGGGGTGGTCCTCTACGTCATCCCGGACGAATTGACGATGCGGGCTCTCTCGGCTCTCAGGCCGCTGGGGTATCCCACCGGCCCGGGGGTGCTCCGGTACATCCGGGATGATCCCACCCTCCCGCAGCGGGCCACCTCCACCTCGGTGGACCCCAACGTGCTGGGGAGCCTGCTCAACATCGCCATCGGTCTGACGGTGCCCCAGCTCTTCGCCCGCCAGCCGGTGATCCGGCGTGTGGTCCTGGTGCCGATGCTGGGGATGATGCTCCTCTGCCTGGGGCTGACCATCTCCCGGGGCTCCTTCGTGGGTGTGGGCGCGGCCCTGGCGGTTATCGCCATCCTGCGTTACCGGAATCTGTGGTGGCTGATCCTGGCGGTGGTCCTGTTGCTGCTCCTTCTGCCGCAGACCCAGGACCTCGTGACCCATTTCTTAGCGGGGTTGCGGGGGGAAGATCTGGCGACCCGGATGCGGTTCGGTGAGTACAGGGATGCCCTCATACTCATCGGCCGGCACCCGATCCTGGGAGTGGGATTTGCCGGCTCGCCGGACGTAGATACCTACATCGGTGTCGCCAATGTCTACCTGCTCATCGCCGAGGAGATGGGGTTGGTGGGGTTGGCAAGCTTTCTCGTAGTGATGGGGCTGTTCTTCGCCCGGTTCTGGCGGGCCCGGCGGGCTGTCCGGGCGGATAGGCGGTTGGAGCCGATCTGGTGGGGGGTGCACGCGGCGGTGATAGGGGCGTTGGTCGGCGGCCTCTTCGATCACTACTTCTTCAATCTGGACTTCCACCATTCGGCGACGCTGTTCTGGCTCATCGTGGGGCTGGCGGCAGCGACGACGGAGATGATCGAGCCCCGCGATGGTTGAACCTTCGCGGGGCTTGGGGAGTGGGAGTTGGCTTCTCTAGCTGCTAGCCGACGCTTTGGTAGAACAGCGGCAGCGGTTCCACCGGCTCCGGCCCGATGGTGTGGGCTGCCAGGAGCCGCTCGCGGGCGGCGGCCAGCCGGGTCTCATCGTTGGCGTGGATGGTGAACAGCGGGGTTTCCGCTTGTACCTCGTCGCCTACCTTGTAGTGAGTCACCACCCCCACCGCGTGGTCTATGGGATCCTCCTTCTTCTCCCGCCCGCCGCCCAGGTCCATCAGGGCTAACCCCACCTCGGCGGCGTTCACTTTCTGCAGGTATCCGCCGCCGGGGGCTGGGACCGGTTCGATCAGCCGGGCCTGGGGGAGATGGTCGGGCTCCTCGACGGTTGCCACGTCGCCCCCTTGAGCCTCGACCAGGGCGAGGAACTTCTGCCAGGCCTTGCCGGTGGCGATGGCGTCGGCTGCCATCTCTATCCCCTGGGCTGAGTCGACCACTATGCCGCCCAGCGCCAGCATCTCCGCCGCCACCACCAGGCAGTGCTCCCGCAGGTCGGTCGGGCCGCCCTCGTGGAGGACGTCGATGGCCTCCCGCACCTCCAGCGCGTTTCCCACCGCCCAACCCAGCGGCTGGTTCATATCGGAGATGAGCCCGCGCATGCGTCGGCCCAACTGGGTTCCGATGCGGACCATCGTCTCGGCCAGTTGTACCGCTTCTTCGACCGCCTTCACAAGCGCACCGCTGCCGACCTTGATGTCCAGGAGAATGCCGTCTGCTCCTGCGGCGATCTTCTTGCTCATGATGGAGCTGACGATCAGGGGGATGGAAGAGACGACGCCGATGACATCCCGCAGGGCGTAGAGCTTACGATCGGCAGGGGCCAGGTCGGCCGACTGGCCGGTGAGGACGATGCCGATGTGGGCCAGTTGGGCTTTGAACTCCTCCGGAGTGAGGTCGGTCCGGTAGCCGGGGATGGACTCCAGCTTGTCCACTGTGCCACCGGTGAAGCCCAGCCCTCGGCCGGTCATCTTTCCCACGGGCAGGCCGCAGGCGGCGACGGTGGGTGCGACGACCAGGCTCACCTTGTCGCCGACACCGCCGCTGGAGTGCTTGTCCACCACCACCGGTGCGACCTCCTTCAGGTCGAGCACGTCGCCGGACCGGGCCATCGCCAGGGTCAGGTCCCGCGTCTCCCGGTCGCTCATCCCCCGCAGATAGACCGCCATCAGCCAGGCGGCGGCCTGGTAGTCGGGGATCTCACCTCGGGTGTAGCCCTGGATGAAGAACTCGATCTCCTCGGTGGTGAGCTCGTGGCCGTCCCGCTTCTTGATGATTATGTCAACCGCGTGCATCTTTTCCCCCTGAGCTTCTGGTGGGCTTACTCCTCTCCGATGAGGACGCTGCAACCTTCTTCCATAGGGGAGATCGTGAGAGTCAACTGGCGGCCCTCCTTGGTCCACGTCTGCATAATGATCCCGCCCATACTTTCATCTGTTTCCGGGTTCCAGCCCAGGGTGGCCAGTTCGGTGCGGTAGAAGTCGGCCACCGTTGCCGGGTCGTCGGGAGAGGTGAAGGTCGCCATCGCTTCCATCGTGACCACGTTTGTCGCGTTAGGGTACAGGGGGATGTCCTCCGGCAGGCCGGAGCCTGCCTCCTCCGGCGGTTCGATGGTGATGTCCACGTTCACGTCGTAGATATCGAACGTGTACTCTCCGCTGCCTGCCTCCCCCTCGTGCGTTCCCTCCCAGGAGAAGGTGAAGCGAGCCATATAGGCCGGAAGGCCGGACTCGTTGGCGATCCAGACCTCACTGTGGATATCGTCGACTTCCCCTGCGGTCAGAGGCATCAGCATCATCGGCGAGGGGGTCAGGATATAGTGGCGCGTGCGGACGCCGTTGACCGTCTCCTGGCCGAGATACTCATACTCGGTTCCCTCCAGGAACTCCGAAGCGTTCTCCAGCCCGAAGATCATCGGCCCTTGACCGAACGCGGCGGTCATTTCCTCGTTCTGCTGGGATTGTATGCAGGAGCCGTCTGAGCAGATCCAAGTCGTATCGCCGATCTGTATCCATTCCATAGACTCCCCTTCTGCGTTGATGACGTATCGCTTGGCTGGGGGGTCCCGCGTCTCCTCTATCTCCATTTCCATATATTCCGGCGTTCCCTCTTCCGATGTCCACTGCCAGACAATCCGCCCCCGGTAGCTGTCCAGTCCCTCGAGGGCGTCGGAGGCGACCTCCGGCGGAGGGACTTCACCGCTCTCTCCGCCCTCAGGCGGCTGCGTGGGGGCTTCTCCGCTCGTTGCCTGGGGTGGTGCTGACTCCTCGGTGGTCCCTCCTCCCAATCCGCCCAGCGAGCAGGCCAGGGAGGCCAGCGCTACCAGGCTTACGGCAATCCACAGGGTTCGCTTCATTTCTTGCTCCTCTCTGTATGGTGATGGGCGGGCCTCCGTGTAGCCTCATAGGGGGTGTGATTCAGCTGCCCCGAATGTGAATCACACCCCCTCATAGGGTGGCACGCCGGAGGGCTACCTCATAATCGGGAGTATACCATGTCTTGCTGCAAGGGACAACCGCCGGGTGTTCGAATCTGTCGTCAAAGCCCCCTTCGGGGGCCGGCCCTCGGCCCGCAGGGCTTGGTTTGTGAGCCCGGACGTTCACGTCCGGGCGGGCTTGCGCACAACAACA
>DQUX01000292.1 GCA_015662065.1 Anaerolineales bacterium
CCCCCAGACGTCGCGGGCGGTCAGGTCAAAGGTCAACCCCAGGCCGACGAAGAGGAGGCCGAGAAGGACCAGGCCGGCCGCCAGCGGCCCCAGGTAGAGGCTGAGGATGTGCGATAGCGCCCACCCGACCAGCCCCCCGCCCCACCCACTCTCGACCAGGCTCCAGGGGTCGGCCCAGCCGGCCACCAAATGGGTCAGCGCCAGCAGGCCGAAGAAGAGCATCTCCAGCCCGACAACCGGCCGCCACCGCCAGGTGATGGGCTGATCCAGGTGGTGTTGGAGAATGAGGACGCCGGCCCCGCCGATGGCGGCAGTGACCGGCACGATCCCCCAGCCGAAGAGGAACTGCAGCGTGCGGACCCAGGCATCCGTCCAGCGGCCGGAGGTGACCCGCAAGAGGGTGAGGAGCGTCAGCAGGGCCAGCAGGATGAGGCCCAGCGCCAGCGCCTGCTGGGCCAGCGGGCTGGTGACCCAGGCCCACCACTGGCCAGATGCCCCCTTCCGGGAGCGAGGCGGGGCACGTTTTCGACCGCTCTTACCGCGGCTCATCACTCACTGCGCTTCCCGGGCCGGTTGACCGGGGGATTCGTCCGGGGCGGAGGGGGCAATTCTCTCAGGATTGACCACCCGTCGCAGGCTGAGGCCCAAGCGGCGACGGACCCCGTCCACGCTGATGACCTGCAATTGGACCACCTCTCCCTCCTGCACCACGTTGCGGGGGTGCAGGAACTTCCCCTCGGCCAGCTCCGAGACGTGAATCAGCCCCTCCAACCCTTCTTCAACCTCGGCGAAGGCCCCGAAGTCCACCACGTTGGTGATGACACCCTCGACAACCTGACCCACGTGATACCGCTCCTCGACAGTGCGCCAGGGGTCGGGTCGGACCCGCTTGAGGCTCAGCCCCACCCGCCCCCGCTCCCGGTCCACGTTGAGGACGTAGACCTCTACCTGCTGACCGGGGCGCAGCACCTCGGAGGGATGGCCCACCCGCCCCCAAGAGATCTCGGAGATGTGAACCAGCCCCTCCAACCCTCCCAGGTCCACAAACGCGCCGAAGGAGCAGAGGTTGGTCACCTTGCCCCGGCAGATTCCCCCGGGCTTCAGGTCCTCAAGCACCTGCCGGCGGTGGGCCTCGTCGGAGTGGGTGGCCCGTTCGGAAAGCACCAGCCGACTGCGCTCCGGATCCACCTCGATGATGCGAAGCCGCAGGACACGGCCCACCCGGGCCTGCAGCTCTTGCTCCCGCTCTCGCTCATCTAGGTAGTGGGGAAGGTCCGCCAGGTGGGAGACGGGGACAAACCCCTGTCGCCCGTCCCATTCCACCAGCAGGCCGCCCCGATTGTAGCCCACCACGGCCAGCTCCAACACCGTCGCCTCCTCCATCGCCCGGAGAGCGGTCTCCCATCCCCCGTCCGAAGGAGAAGCCTCCCGGGGGGCGGCTGGCCTCTCCGTCGCCAGCCCCAGCCCCCGCCAAATCGTCTCTGGATCCGGTGGTGGGGCTGGCATGCGGCTGTGTTCCCCCTCCTCCACCAACGCCCGCCAGTACGCCTCATCCCACGGCGCGTCGCCCGATAGGTACTCAACCATTACAGACACCTCCAACCATCTACTCAGTGGGCCAAGCTTCCTGCCAGACGGGCTTCCCCGGCGGTCTACCCCACGATTGGGGGAGACCGCCGGCTTCCCCCAGGCCGGTCCGATTATATTTGTCGCTCGGATCGTTGTCAAACAGGCCGTCCGGGGCGAGGTCTTGCTCATCGGGTGGCCGTTCCCTCCACCCGCTCCGCCCGCTCCATCTCCGCCAGCACCCGGGCCACCTCCTCGATGGCAATCCGCTGCTTTCGGTACAGGTCCGATTCGCTCATCGCCAACCGCATCGCTACGTCCCGCACCCGGTACCCCTTGAGGAACTTCAATTCCAGGATGTTGTACAGGAGCCACTCCGCCGCCGTCATGCTCCGGTTTCCCTCCGGCCGCAGCCCCTCGATGGCCCTCTGCAGGACGGCCCGCAGCGCGTTGACGGGCGACCCGTGCTCCTCCGATGCCCGCTCCACCACGCGCAGACTGAGGAGAGGGCTGCGGGTCAGTTTGGGGCCGCCCCAGTAGTGGGAGAGAGCATCCCGCACCCAGCGCGGGAACTCGGGATCGGCCACCGGATCCACCAGCCCGGCCAGGGCTGCCGGACCTTCGTAGCGCAGCACCCCCCGTCGTCGCTGGATCTCCTCGATCTGGGGGATCACCCGCTCCAGGACGCTGAAGAGGCTCTGCTGGATCAGACGGTCCTCCAGCGCCGCCTCCACCTGGCCGACCAGACTCTCCAATCCCTCTTCCTCTTCCAGCGTCAGATCGGGCTTCGGCGTCCGGGCCGCCAGCCCAAGGACACCGATCACCGCCTCGCCGGAGCGGGTGTGGAGGGGCAGGAGCCAGTAGCCGTTCCAAATGAAGAACCGGCCGTGAGGGCGGAGATGTCGCGGCGGAGCGCCCCCGGCGATCCGCTCCAGCGCTTCGGGGAGCAGTTCCCCCCCCTCCGGCTCCAGGGATCCGCAGACCACCTCCAGGCAGGCCCGCCCCCCGTCGGTGACCGCCACGAAGGCGGCGGACGTGCGTAGCAGGTCGCACATTGCGGTCAACACATTCTCCAGGAACTGGTGGAGGTCGGTGGTAGTCAACAGTCGGTTGCCCAGGCTCTGCAACCACTCGATCTCCTTCCGATCCCGGCGGTACAGCAGCCGATCGATCACCGGCTTGGCCAGTTCGACCCCCAACTGGATCAGGAGAATGGCGGCGACGACGCCGAAGAGGGAGAGGCGGAGGGCAGGCAGGCCCAGGAAACCGTCAGCGCGGGAGGCAGCGATGACCACCATCACCACGACGGTGGCCTGGATAGGCCCCCGAAGGAGGAAGCGGACGAACCGATGCTTGACCACGCGGTCGGGGGTCAGCGCACCGAAAAAGGCCACGGTGTAGGCCATCACCAGGAGCATCACCCCGACGGCCAGGTTGCCGACAATGAGGAGGAACCACAGAACGGCGCCGGGCAGTTGTCGGGGCCAGCCGGTGATGAGGAGGTAGGGGAACACCCCCGCCGCCGGCGCAGCGAAGGAAAGCGCCAGGTAGGTCATCCGGCGGCGGGAGGTGGAGGTGAGGCACCGCCGCCAGGCTTTGATGACATTGACGCCCCCCCATCCCACGGCCAGGATGAAGTATATGAAGAAAGTCCAGAAATGGGGGCCGGCACGGAGGTGGGAGGCTCCGACCTCCTGGACGCCGTCCTGCGCCACCAGATCGGTGGACACCGCCCCCACAAACATCAGGCCGCCCCAGATATAGGCCAGGCGAACGGCGACGGCGCGGAGACGATTGCGGTCGTTGGTCGTCCGCAGTAGGGCGTCGGTAAAGTGCAGGTAGACGGCCGGGGTGAAGGCGATACCCACCCACTGGAGCCGCAGCCAGCGCAGGGCCGGCTCCAACGGCGCGCCTGCTACCGCGAGGTCCACAAAGTAGACAACGAGAACGCAGGCCAACAGGGCGCAGAAGGCCCGGGCCACGTTGCTGCGAAGATTATAAAGGAGGATATAGACCAGGAGGGCGAACGAGAGGATGACGATCCCCGAGTTGAAAATCGCGTTGATCAGCGAAAGCAGGCCCACCCAGTCGACGGAAGAAAACCAGTCCATCCCCGTTCCAAGCTAACCCGATCCGATCCACCAGACCTCAAACCCTTCACCGTAGATTCAGCCCGAACAGAAGGGCGATGTCCTGCGTCCGCCAGTGACGGTCGTGGTAGCCGCAGAAGGAGAAACCCAACGCACGGCAGAAACAGACACCCGGATGGTTGCGGGTCTGTACTTCGACGACCAACCGCTGCAACCCCTGATCCACCCCCCAGGAGGCTATCTCCTGGAGCAACCGGCTCCCACACCCCTGTCGCCGCCGGGCGGGGTCTATCACCAGGTCCTGCACCCAGACCAGGCCGTGACCGGGGAGGCTGTGGGCCGCCACGTACCCGCAGACCCGCCCATCCACGCTGCCCACCAGAAAGAGATCGCACCCCTCCCAACCAGCCGCCAGCTCCTCCCCCCGGCGGGGGTAGGGAAGACGCATCTGGCGGGGCAAGCGCACGGGCCGGAAAGTGACGGTGATGGCTCCGTCGTGCTCCCGCTCCTCCATCCGCCACGCATAGTCGGTGACAACGGAGTGATCCAGGCGCAGGCAGGCTTCCAGGTCGGCAGGACGAGCCTTGCGGACATGCACGACGCTACCTCCGGTTCAGGTGGCTCATTCTACCATCGGAGGCGAGAGGGGGCAAGTCGCATTTGACTTCCACCTACTCTTCCAATATACTACAGAGACTGAATAGACGGCGGGCGGGAGGGAGATACCTCCCGCCCGCCCCCGCCCGCACGATCAGCCTTGTGCAAGGAGGAACGCGATGGAAGCTCCAGTGCCCTCATCCCCAGAGCAGCCCTATCAGCTCCCACCTTTGAGCCCGTCCGACGAGCGGACCTGGGCAATGCTGGCCCACCTGAGTGTTCTCCTCAACCTCATAACCGGCTTCCTGGGTCCGATCGCCGCCCTGGTCATCTACCTGGTGTTCAAAGATCGCTCCCGCTATGTGGCCTACCAGAGCCTGCAGTCCCTTATCTTCCAGTTGATCGCCTGGTTGGGCGGAGGCGTGCTGACCGGCATCGCCTGGACAGTCACCAGCCTGCTGAGCGCCGTGCTCATCGGTCTCCTGTGCATCCCCATCGCCCTGCTGGTCAGCCTGATCCCCCTGGCCGCGTTGGTGTACGGGATAGTCGGCGGCATCCAGTGCAGCCAGGGGCAGGACTTCCACTACTGGCTGGTGGGAGACTGGGTGCGGGGGACCCTCACGGAATAGACGCTTGACAGCCTCGGCAAAATCAATACAATGAGCAACATAACGTGGCAGACCATCGACAGGTCACACCATAACTACTCAATCCCGGAAAGGAGAGAGAA
>DQUX01000248.1 GCA_015662065.1 Anaerolineales bacterium
CGCCTCTCCGCGTCTCCGCGCCCCCCCCGCCCCCCTCCTCCGCGCCGCCTGCGCGCTAAGCCTGGCCCTGGCCCTCCTGGCGGCCACCTGTGGCTACTGGTCGGTGGCCCGCGCGGAATGGCTGGTGGCCCGGGAGGACAACCCCCGAAGGGTGGAGTACGAACAGCGCATCGTCCGCGGCCGGATCCTGGACCGGGAGGGCGCGCCTCTGGCGGACGTGGAGGTCGCTCCCTCCGGCCTAGTCACCCGCACCTACCCGGTGGTGGAGGCGGCCCCGGTGGTGGGGTACGCCAGCCTCCGCCACGGTACCGGCGGTATCGAGGCCGCCTTCGACGGGGAGCTGCGGGGAGAGGCGGGCCGGTCCGCCTGGGAGGCGGCCTGGGCAGACCTCCTCCACCGCCCGCCCCAGGGCCGAGACGTGCAGCTTTCGCTGGATGCGGGCCTGCAGCGGACGGCCCAGCGGGCCCTGGTGGGGCGACAGGGGGCGGTGGTACTGCTGGACGCGCGGACCGGCGAGGTGCTGGCGATGGCCTCCGCCCCCACCTTCGACCCGGCCCGGCTGGATGAGGCGTGGGACCAACTCCGGGAGGACCCGGCCGCGCCGCTGGTCAACCGGGCTACCCAGGGGCTGTACCAGCCGGGGGCAGCGCTGGAGACGGTGGTGCTGGCCGAGGCGGTGGGACGGGGGTTGGCCTACCTGACCGATCCCGCCCAGGGGGTCACAGACACGGTGCGGGTGAACGACGTGGAGGTGGGGTGCTTGGAGGAGCCACCGGAGCTAGCCGACCTGGCGGCAGCCTACCGATCCGCCTGCCCTGGCCCCTTCGCCGCGCTGGGGGAACAGTTGGGAGAAGGAGGGCTCTCCGCAGCCGTGACCCGCTGGAGGCTGATAGAACCACCGGCGCTGGAGATCCCCACAGAGGCGGGAACGTGGTCACCTGAGGACCTGAGGCTGGAGGCGATGGGTCAGGGAAGTCTCACCCTCTCCCCTCTGGGGATGGCGCAGGTGGCAGCGGCGCTGGCCAACGACGGCGCGATCCCCCCCCTCCATCTGGTGCTGCGGGTGGAGGAGCCTGGGGACGGATGGCGGGAGCCGGAACCGCCCGGCGAACCCCGGTCGGTGGTGCCGCCGGAGATGGCGCGGGCGCTTCTGACGGCGTGGTCCCCCTATGGTCCCAACATCCTGGGGCATCTGGGGACGGCGGTGGCTGGCCAGGACCGTCCCCCCCACGCCTGGTTTCTGGGGGTGGCCCCGGCGGGCTCCCCCCGCTTCGCCGTGGCGGTCCTCCTGGAACACCCCGCCGACCCCCGCCGGGCGGCGGAGGTGGGACGCGCACTTCTGGAGGCCACGCTGGGAGAGTGAATCCCCTACCGCCTCAGCCGCGCCGCCTCCCGCGCCAACTCCAGGTACTCCCGCCGCACCAACTCCTGCTCCCGCACGCCGAACAACGCCAGCAGCTCCCCGATCAGCTCCGCCTTCCGCTCGGCATCCTGCGCCGACCAGGTGCGGCTCTTGACCTCCAGGAAGACCCCCGGCAAATCCGGCTTGCTCACCCGGTCCATATTGACGGCGAAGTCGGTGCCGCCGTACCGGATATGGTAGCGGCGGCGCTCCTTATGGACTTCCCACTCCTCGGAGGGCTTGAAGTACTCCCGGTAGAATCGCAGGCTCCGGGTGGCAGGGGCGTCGAAGCGGGAGCGGGAGAGGAGGACCGAGTGGGCGAACTCCCGCTCCTTCGTCGGCCCGGTCAACGTGAGCCGGTAGCGGACATCGATCGGCTCGCCCTGCTCATCCAGAACCTCATCCTCCCGGTATCGCAGCCGGCTGTGCTCCGGGTCGTCGAAGAGGAAGTAGGTGTCGTACTGCCGCCGTCGGGAGGACTTGACCACCGGCAGCTCTCCGCCGGCGAGCGCCCCCTCCACAGCCGAGGCGTCCGGTAGATGGACCTTGACCTGCACCTCAAAGGTCTTCTCCCGCGCCACGCCGCCGATAGCCAGCAACTTACTGAGGACGCTCTCCTCCCGGGCCATCAGGAAGTGGTCGATCTTGCGGGCCACCGCGGCTGCCTGCGCCCGCAGCGCCTCGACGTCCACTGTCAGCAGTACCCGGTCCCGCATCAGCCAGCGGCCGTCGCAGAGGACGTGGCAGACATCCCCGCTCTTGGCTGCATAGACCAACATGGAGTAGATCCCGTCGGGGTCCCGGTGGAACCGGGGGGTCAGATGAATATCCTCCAGGTTGACCACGGCGATGTCGGCCCGCTTGCCCACCTCCAGCGACCCCGTCATATGCCCCAGGTGGAGCGCCTGCGCCCCCAGGCGGGTCGCCATCGCCACCGCCTGCCGGGCCGGGACGGCGGTCGGGTTGGCGGAGGCCCCCTTGGCCAACAGCGCCGCCAGCCGCATCTCTTCGAACATATCCAGGTCGTTGTTGCTGGCCGGGCCGTCGGTGCCGATCCCTACCGGAAGCCCCAGCTCCAGCATCCGCGCCACCGGGGCGATGCCGCTGGCCAGCTTGAGGTTGCTGGAGGGGTTATGGGCCACCCCCACGCCATGGTGCAGCAGCGTGTGCAGCTCGCCGTCATCCAGATGGACGCAGTGCATAGCGGTGACCCTCGCCTCGAACACCCCCTGCTTCTTCACCCAGGGCACCACCGGCATACCGAACTCGGCCCGATGGTCCTGAACCTCCTGACCGGTCTCCGCCAGGTGGATGTGGATGGGCACGTCGTACTCCAGCGCCAGGCGGGCACACTCCCGGAGCATATCCACGGTGGCGGTGTAGGCGGCGTGGGGGCCTATGGCGGGCAGGATCAGGTGATGCCCCTTCCAGCGCCCGACGAAGTCCTGTGCCAGTCGGAGCCCCTCGTCGTAACTCATCGCGTCGGGGGTGGGGAACTTGAGGATGGACTGGGCACAGACCCCCCGCATTCCCACCTGCGCCGCCGCGTCGGCCACCGCTTCCTCGTAGTAGTACATATCCCCAAAGCAAGTGACGCCGGAGCGGATCATCTCCGCGCAGGCCAGTTGGGTGCCTAGCCAGCAGAAATCAGGGCGGACGAACGCCCGCTCCACCGGCATCATGTAGCCCATCAGCCACACGTCCAGCCGGAGGTCGTCGGCCAAGCCCCGGACCAGGGTCATCGGTGCGTGGGTGTGGGCGTTGACCAGGCCGGGCATCACCACCTGCCCCCCACAGTCCACCACCTCCTCCGCCTCCCAGGCCGCGCTCACCTGCTCGGCCAGCCCCACGGCGACGATCGCCCTACCCCGAACCGCCACCGCTCCCGGCTCGAAGAGATCAAACCGCTCATTCATCGTCGCCACGACGCCGCCGGTCAGGATCAGGTCCGCTCTCTCCATCATTTGCCCCCTCAGAAGTGTTGGCGGGATTATATGTGCAACCCTCCAATAAGGCAAGCCCAGGGTCTTGGCAGTCTCCCGGTGAAGTGTTGTTGTGCGCAAGCCCGCCCGGACGTGAACGTCCGGGCTCACAAACCAAGCCCTGCGGGCCGAGGGCCGGCCCCCGAAGGGGGCTTTGACG
>DQUX01000174.1 GCA_015662065.1 Anaerolineales bacterium
GGGCGCAGCGGTGCTGCGCCCTACCGGTCGCCGGGCGGGAGAGGCCTGACCATTCAAATTCACGTAGATGAAGTACTAGAACCTGAAGCCGTCCTGCGGCCCAGCACCAGCAGGACCCGGCTTCGGCCCACCGGGACCCATTCGGTGCGCAGGGTCAGCCCGCTATGCCCCCAGGCCGTCTCGTCCCCCCGGGGCAGCGGCTTCCGCTGACCGGTCACCCGGTAGAGCCACTCCAGGAAGGCGGAGAGGGGGTCCCGGCCCGTTAGTCGCGCCCCCGCCACTACCGCCACTGTTCCCTCAGGAGAGAGCACCCGTACCACCTCCCGCACCGTGCGGGGGTCCAGGATGAACTCGGTGGGGAAGGTGGCGACGATGCTGGGGAAAGAGCCATCTCCGAAGGGAAGCGCCTGGGCGCGGGCCCGCACCAGCCGGACCGGCAGGCTGGATCGGAGGAGCCTTCGTCGGGCCACCCGCCCCATCTGGGGGGAGAGGTCCAGCCCCACCGGCGTCAGGCCCCGGCAGGCCATCGTCACCAGCAGGTGGCCGGGTCCGTGGGCCAGCTCCAGCACCGGCGGCCCTTTCAGATGGGGCAGCGCCACCCGTCCCCAGGCCGTCCACTGCCCCAGGGAGACCAGCCAGGCCACCCCGTCGTAGGTCCAGGAGAAGGGGCCGTACAGGAGGTGGAAGAAGCGCCGCACAAAGGTCCACCAGAGGTGATGCAGGGAAGCCATCTTTCACTATGAAGGGGCCCCGCCCGGAATACGGACGGGGCCCAGCGGCAGGCGTGCTCCTCCTGCGCCTTTCCTCGCCTGATGGCTGTCCGAAGAGGCTACAGAAACGGTCTTTCGGACAGGCTTAGATGGTTGGTGGCGTGGCGAAGTCCGGCGCAGCGGGAGCCTCTCCCTCAGGCTTGATCCACACCCCCAGGTCCAGTGTGATCCGCTGGAAGAAACTGCTGGGCGGCAACTGTCCCTGGCCGTATTCCATATCCTCCACCCGCGCCTGCAGCACCAGGGTGGCCGTCTCCAGGGTCAGCGTTGTCCCCGGCCGGGCCAGCACCGGCTCTCCCTTGGCGGCCAGTTTGGCCCGTAGCGCTTCGTCCTGGAAGGCGAAGTCGCTCATCAGCACCTTGGTGATGGTTCGGATGTCGTTCTTATCGAAGAGCCAGACCTCCAGGGCGGTCACTTTTTTAGGGTCTCCCACGCCGATGGCCTCGGAGATGCCTACGCCGCACTCGCCCATAAAGTCGCTGGTCTCTTTCTCGATGCTGAAGGAGGGGTCGTAGAAATCATCCCCCAGCGTGTAGGTGGTCTTGAACTGGGCGATGGGAGGCGCCATTTCGCCCCAGGCGGTGGGTTTTTCCACCACCACGTGGGAGAGGGGCGCACGCTTGGAGACGGGGCGGGGTTCGCGGCGGCGCAGCCGGGAGACGCCCAGGTAGAGCAGGCCGGCCAGGGTGGCAGCGACCAGCCCCGCGCCGCAGACCTGGAGGACGGGCCGCGCCCTTTGGAGGAGGGAGGTCTCCTCGGGTTCGGGGGTGGTCGCCGGTTCGGTGGCCGGGGCCGGTTCGCCCAGCGCCTGCGCCAGGGTCTGGAGGTTGGCGGCGTCCTCCCCGCCTCGCCGGTGCGCCAGGTCCTCGAGGGTTTCCGAGGGGCTTTCTTTCCAGAACTCCAGGCCCAGCCGTGCCCGGGCCTGTTCCACATCTTCGCTGGCGACGTACTCCCGCGCCACCCACGCCAGATAGTCATCTCGGAAATCCTGGCGCAGCATGGGGGGTGTGGCGTTGTAGTAGGAGGTAGGCCATATCACCCAGGCTACCAGCAGCCCCAGAAACAGGCCCAATATCGCCCCGGTGGTGAAGGAGATCTTCATTTTGTGTGCATTGTAAAAGTTGAGCAGGTCGTTCATATTGCCCCCCTCTTCCTGGCAGGCAGGCGCGACGGTCGGCCTCGCGGCTCTCCAACTTTTGTCAGGTTACCATAAAATGGGCAGAAGCGCAAGTCGCCTGGGGGGGAGGGGGATTTTTATGTCAATTTTGGGGGAAAAACCTTGACGTGGGCCTAAATTTCTGATATAATAGGCACGCAAAGTAACAGGAAGCCAGGCGTCGCACCCTCTCTACAGAGCCGGGCGGTTGTGCCGGGCTTCTTTCATAAGTTATGTTGCAATTTGACCTCTCTCCACTAATTGGCGCAAGGCCGGGCAAGCGCCTCACATTCTCCCTGGACGAAGGTCCCCAGTGGTTAGACGATATCCGCGTTGCCTTCCTGCGTGGTCGGATGCAGTTCACCCGCGTTCAGGGGGGGATCCTGGTCGAGGGCCGGATCGAGGCCCAGGTGGAGGTGGAGTGCATCCGTTGCTTGGCCCACTTTCCCTATTCCACGTTGCTGGAGGTGGAGGAGGTCGTCGGCTTAGCCGGTCGGTCTCGGGCCGGCATCACCTACCGGCTCACCGAGGAGGGTTGGTTCGATCCCTCCTCCCTGTTGCGCGAGCAGGCCTGGGTGGCCCTGCCGATGAAGCCTCTCTGTCGCCCGGGTTGCCAGGGTATCTGCCCCGAGTGCGGCGCCAATCTGAATCTGGAATCTTGTCGTTGCGGCGAGGAGCGTGTGGACCCCCGCCTGGCGGTGCTGGCAAGGCTTCTGGAGGACCGGGCGGGCAGTTAGGAGATATATGAGCGTGCTCGAAGAGCTTCTGGAGAAGGCGGAAGTTCAAGGGTATCTGACAACCGACGACATTCTCGAGGTGTTGCCCGAGGTGGAGGAATCCTTGGAACAGTTGGAAGAGATATATATTCTGTTACACGAGGTGGGCGTCGAGGTTTATGATAACCGGCCGGAGGTGGAGCCCGAGCTGGAGCCGGTCGAGGAAGTGGTGGCGGACGAGGATCTCTACGACCTCGGCGAGATCTCGGTGGACGACACCGTCGGGCTCTACTTGAAGGAAATGGCGCGGGTTCCATTGCTTTCCACCGAGGAGGAGGTGCGGCTGGCCCGGATGGTGGAGTTGGGGCGGGAGGCCCGGCGGCTGCTGGCCGACGATGGCACCGACCCGGTGGAGCGGTCCCGCCTGGGGGCCCTCATCGAACAGGGCCGGGCCGCCCGGGAGCATCTGATCAAGGCCAATACCCGCTTGGTGGTCAGCATCGCCAAGAAGTACATGGGGCGCGGGGTCCCCTTCCTCGATCTGATTCAGGAGGGGAACCTGGGCCTGATGAAGGCGGTGGAGAAGTTCGACTACCACCGGGGCTACCGGTTCAGCACCTACGCCACCTGGTGGATCCGTCAGACCATCACCCGGGCCATCGCCGACCAGGGCCGTACCATCCGGGTCCCGGTCCATATGTCGGACCGCATCCGGCGTCTGTATAAGACGGCCCGCCAGTTGGAACAGGAGCAGGGGCGGGCACCGACTCCCGAGGAGATCGCGGCCGAGATGGACCTAGAGCCCCGCAAGGTGCAGTGGATGCTCAAGGTCTCCTGGAGGCCGCTGAGCCTGGAGCATCCGGTGGGGGAGGAGGAGGATAGCGAGCTGGGCTCCTTCATCGAAGATGAGTCCACGCCGACCCCGCCTCAGAGCACCTATCAGAACCTGTTGGCGGAGAAGATCGAGGAGGTCCTAGCGACCCTCAGCCCCCGGGAGGCCCGCATCCTGCGTCTCCGCTTCGGGTTGGTCAATGGCCGTAGCTACACCCTGGAGGAGGTGGGGCAGAAGTTCGGTCTCACCCGAGAGCGGATCCGTCAGATCGAGGGCAAGGCCCTGCGCCGGTTGCGTCACCCCCGGCGCAGCCGGCAGTTGCGGGATTACCTGGGGTAGCGGGCGCGTCCGCGCGCCGGGTTTCACACTCACCGAGTCGGGCGGCATCCCTGAGCCGCCCGAACGGTTTTTCAGATAGGCTTTTCGGGCCGTTCACCGCCAGCGAGGCTGGCGGTTTTCTTTTCCTATGGGCTGTGTTACAATAACCCTCCAAAGGAGGAGACCATGTCTGAGAAGATTCTAGTCTGCGTTGCCTGGCCCTATGCCAACGGGGACCTGCACGTGGGGCACCTGGCCGGTGCCTACCTGCCCGCCGACATCTTCGCCCGCTACCATCGGCTCGCCGGCAACGACGTCCTGATGGTCTCCGGCTCCGACTCCCACGGCACGCCCATCACGATCTATGCCGACCGGGAGGGGATCACCCCGCGGGAGGTCTTCGAATACTACCACGACCGTTTCCTAGAGACCCAGCAGCGCATCGGCATCAGCTACGACCTGTTCACCCATACCGACACGGAGAACCACTACCGGGTGGCCCAGGATATCTTCCTGCGCTTGCTGGAACGGGGGTACATGTACCGTCACGTCCAGCGGCAACTGTACTCCGAAAAGGAGGGCCGCTTCCTGCCGGACCGGTATGTAGAGGGGACGTGTCCGCACTGTGGCTACACGGAGGCACGGGGGGATCAGTGTGACAACTGTGGGGTGCTGCTGGACGCCCTGGAGTTGATCGACCCGCGCAGCAAGATCGACGGCAGCACCCCCGTGGTGCGGGAGACGGAGCATTTCTTCCTGGACCTGGGAGCGCTGCAGGACAAGCTCGCGGCCTATCTGGCGGAGGGCAAGGATCACTGGCGTCCCAACGTCCTCAACTTCGCCCGTAACTATGTCGCAGCGGGCCTCCACGGCCGACCCATCACCCGGGACATCGAGTGGGGGATTCCGGTCCCCCTGGAGGGGTTCCGGGACAAACGGCTCTACGTCTGGTTCGAGGCGGTCATCGGCTATCTCTCCGCCAGCATCGAGTGGGCCCACAATGTGGGCCGGCCCGAGGCCTGGAAGGAGTGGTGGTACGACCCCGCCGCCCGCACTTACTACTTCATCGGCAAGGACAACATCCCCTTCCACGCCGTCATCTGGCCGGCGGAGTTGATCGGGGTAGAGCGGCTGTATGAAGAGGACACCTCCCGGCGGCTCAACCTGCCCTACGACGTGCCGGCCAACGAGTTCATGAACATCGAGGGGCAGCAGTTCTCCAAGAGTCGGGGGCTGGCCGTCTGGCTGCCGGACTACCTGGATCACTTCGCTCCCGACCCCCTTCGCTACTACGTCGCCTCGGTGATGCCGGAGACGCGGGATACCGATTTCGGTTGGGCGGAGTTCGTGCGGCGGAACAACGACGAGTTGGTCGCCGCGTGGGGGAACCTCTGTCACCGGGTACTGACCTTCGCCTACAGGCACTTCGAAGGGCGGGTGCCAGTGCCCGGGCTGATGGACCGGGCCGACGTGGGGCTGCTGGCCCGCATCGACGTCGCCTTCGGTCCCATCGGCCGTCTCCTCTCCACCTGCAAGTTCCGCGCCGCCCTGAACGAGGTGATGGCGCTGACTCGGGAGGTCAACAAGTACCTGGACGAGAAGGGGCCCTGGTTCCAGATCAAGGAGGACCGAGCCGCAGCCAGAACCACCGTCTACGTCGCCCTGCGGGCCATTGACTCGCTCAAGGTGCTATTCGCTCCCTTCCTGCCCTTCTCGTCGGAGGCGCTCCACCGGCACCTGGGCTACGAGGGGGCGATCTTTGGCCGGCAGTACGTCGCCACTTTTGAGGAAGAGGGCCGCAGCCACAAGGCTCTTCGCTACGACGGTTCGGACGCAACGGGCCGCTGGGCCCCCAGCGAGTTGCCCGCCGGACAGCGATTGCAGCGGCCCCGGCCTCTCTTCCAGAAGCTGGACCCGGCTGCCGTGGAAGAGGGGTTACTGTAGATCGGTCACGGAGTGAAGTTCAATGTCGAGAGGAAAACGGGATCTGTTGATCGCCTTCGGGCTGGTGGCGCTGCTGACGCTCTCCTGCAAAGCTATCACCGACGGGGAGCCGCCGCCCATCGGCACACCTGCCCCACCTCCGCCGTCCGGCGGCCCCCTCCTCCAGGATGACTTCAGCGATCCGGGCTCCGGCTGGGAGATCGGCGACTACAGCGGCGGCAGCGTGGGCTACGCCGAGGGGGCTTACTTCGTCACCGCCACCGAGGCGGGCAGCCTGATGTGGGGGCTGGCCTACCGGGACTTCTCCGACTTGGTGATCGAGGTGGACGCCATCCAGGTCTCCGCCCCACCCAACGACAACAACAGCTACGGGGTGATGTGTCGGGTGCAGGCGGACGACGATGGGTACCTTCTGCGCATCAGCGGGGATGGGTACTACGCCATCCACCGGATCGTGGGGGGGGAGTTCGAGCCGTTGGTGGATTGGACCACCTCCGATGCGATCCGGCAGGGGAACGCGACCAACCATCTGCGGGTGGTGTGTGACGGGACCCATCTGGCGCTGGTGGTCAACGGGAGGCTGCTGGCGGAGGTGGAGGATGCCACCTACACCTCGGGGGACATCGCGCTGACGGCGACCACCTTCGAGGAGGAGCCGACGGAGGTCCGCTTCGACAATCTGGTGGTCACCGCCCCGTAGGGGCGACCACATAGGGGAGCCCTACGCTTGGTATTGGCGCACCTGCCGCATCGGTGTGCCCACCATGCGGAAGGCCCGGCGCTCGGCTTCGTAGCGGATGTGCTCCTCGTCCAGCGTGGTCAGTTCCCCTCTCCGCAGCAGCACCTGCCCGTCGCACAAGACGTACTGGATGTCTGCGGGGTGGCTGGCGTAGACGACGTCCGCCGCCAGGTCGTGGCGGGGGGTCCAGTGGGGCCGCCGCGTGTCGAAGAGGACCAGGTCGGCCGGAGCGCCGGGCCGCAGGACCCCGCTCTCGGCGAACCCCAGCGCCCGGGCGGACCCCTGGGTTGCCAGGCGGAGCAGGAGGTCGTGGGGGAAGGCTGCCGGGTCCCCCACCCGGTTCTTGTGGACAAGCCCTGTGATGCGCAGGACCTCCAGCAGGTTCAGGTCGTTGTTGGAGGCCGGGCCGTCGGTCCCCAGCCCCACCCGCACCCCCGCCGCGAGGAACCGCTCCAGCGGGGCCATCCCCATCGCCAGCTTCATGTAGGTCTTGGGAGTGTGGGCCACGTGGACTCCCTTCTCGGCCAGGATGGCTAGGTCCTCCTCGTCCACCACGATGCAGTGGGCGGCGATGGTGGGCCGGTCGAAGACCCCCAGGTGGGCCAGGTGGGCCACGGGGGTCCGGCCGTGGGCGCTGAGGGAGTTGCGCACCTGTTCCTCAGATTCCGCCACATGCAGGTGGACGCCCACGTCTAGCTCTGCCGCTGCCTCCGCCACCCGGCGGAGGAAGTCGGGGGGGCACATGTAGGGGGAGTGGGGGCCCAGGACGCAGCGGATGCGGCCGTCGGCGGCGGTGTGCCAGTTGCGGGCGAAAGCCAGGGTGTCCTCCAGGACAACCCCGCCCACCTCGTGCTCGGCACCGATCCCGAACTGGCACCAGGCCAGGCTGGCCTTCATCCCGCTCTCCTCCACGGCGCGGGCGACCTGGTCCATCCAGAAGTAGTGATCCCCGAAACCGACGGTGCCGGCGTGGACCATCTCGCAGCAGGCCAGTGCTGCGCCCCAGTAGACGTCCTCCTTCTCCAGGGCGGACTCGGCCACCCAGATCTTCTCATTGAGCCAGCGGTCGAAGGGGAGGTCCTCCGCCCAGCCCCGTTCCAGGGTCATCGCGGCGTGGGTGTGGACGTTGAAGAGGGCTGGCAGCGCCACCATCTCCCGCCCGTCGATCACCTGGTCGGGCCGGAAATCCGGCGGGGCCTGACCCACCGCCAGGATGGTCTTGCCCTCGACGGCGATCTCGACATCCTGCAGGATGCGGTCCTCCTCATCTAGGGTGATGGCGGTCACGTTGCGGATGAGCGTGCGCATGGTTCTCTCCTGGGTACGTGTAGTGCTTCACCAACGTGAATTTGAATGGACAGGCCTCTCCCGCCCGGCCGGTAGGGCGCAGCACCGCTGCGCCCCTACGGGTCGCCGGCTACCAGCGGCAAAGCCGCCCTTCGGCGGCTCCCTCCCCTTCGTGCGGGCAGGAGAAGCCCGCTTGCCCGGCGCTAAACCGCCGGGCTCAGGCTCGACCCCGCTTCGCGGGCTCCCCACAGCCTCCGTGAGGGGGGTTTGGATTTCCGCCGGACGGTTTGGCGTCCGGCGGGCTTGCGGGCCGGACCCGAGGCGGGGGCGGCGGGCTTTATGCCTCTCCCTCTTCGAACTTCTCCACCTGATAGGTCTGCACCTGGAGCCCCGGCCGGCGGTAATCGTCGGAGGGGAGGCCGGCCTTCAGGCACAGGTGGGCCAGAAACTCGTGGGGGTCGGGCAGCTTCTCCCACACCTGGGGCAAGAAGGTAGCCCGGTGCCAGCCCCGCTCGATGATCACCCCGTCCACGTGGGGCCGGAGCTCCGCCAGCAGGTCGTCGGGGTCGGTGTAATCCAGGGGCTGGGGGGGGGTGAGCACAGACACTTCGATGTGTACCTGGTCCAGTTCCTCCCGGCTGAGGGGTGGGAAACGGGGGTCGCGGAAGGCCGCGCCCAGGGCGTTCTCCTGCACGTCCAGCGCCAGCGGCTGGCGGGGTTCGATGGAGCCAATACAGCCGCGCAGCCCGCCGCCGATGGTCAGGGTTACGAAGGAGGCCCCCGGGCTCCTGAGCTCCCCGGAGAGGGCCACCAGGTTCACTGTCGGAAGGGACCGCCCCTCCAGGGTCCGGGCGATGGTCTGGCGGGCCAGGGTGAGCAGGTACCGGCGGTCCTCGGGCGATAGGGGCATGGGGCTCTCCAGATCAAAAGACCACTGCCGCGTAGCCGACGAAGTCAGTAGCCGGCCCGTGGCCTCTCACGTGGTGGCTGGTGGTGTACTCCAGCAGTACCCCTTTCTGAGCTCCCAGGGTGCGGGCGGCGGCGACGGTGGCGGCGATGGCCCCGCCGCCGCAGGCGTTGTGGTGGGCAGCGGTCTCTGGCACGATCTTCTCCGCCTGCATCTCCAGCATCAGGTTGATGACCTGCTCGTCGTTGGCTCGGGCCCACTCCAGCGCCCGTTCCCCCGTCCCGGCGGGGGCGAACCCGTAGTACATCGCTCCGTAATGGGTCAGGTCGGTTGTGCCCACTACTACGACATTCTTCCCGGCTCCGGCGATGGTCTGGGCGATCACCTCCCCCGCCGCCACCGCCTGCTCGTCGGGGGGGACCAGGATGGGGAGGAGGCGGGCGCCGGGGAAGAGATGCTGGATGAAGGGAACCTGAACCTCGGCGGAGTGTTCCCCCGCGTGGGCCTCCGGCGCGTCCACCAGCAGCCCGGCCCCTTCGTCCAACACCGCCTGGGCCAGGTCGGCGTCCACCTCCGCCTCCCCTAAGGGGGTGGCCCAGGCCTCGCCGGTGTAGACCGCTGGCCGGGCCGCTCCCCAGCGGTGCATGGCGCTCAGGAGGACGAAGGTGTCGGGCGTCGAGTGGGAGCGGATGGCGGCGAAGACCTTGGCGGCGGTGGGGCCGGAGTAGACCCAGCCAGCGTGGGGGACCACGCCGGCGACGATCCGCTCCGGCAGGCCGTCCGGCAGCCGTTGGGGCAGGCACTCCTCGATCATCCGCACGCACCCGGCTCGGTCGGCCGGGTAGAACTGCCCAGCGACGACGGGTCGTCTCACACGCATCTCGACCTCCTAGGGCGTCTCTCGCGTATCGCAGATCGCTTATCGTCGCTTCAGGACCAGACGCCGGCCACGGGATGGCCGCAGTGGGGACAGATGCCCCGCTCCCGCCAGCGCTCGTGCACGGCGTACTGGCGGCGCTGGATCAGGAGCTCGCCGCACCGGGGGCAGTAGGTGGACTCCCGGTCGGCGTCCATCACGTTGCCGACGTAGACGTGGTGGAGGCCGGCCTCCCTGCCGATCTCGTAGGCGCGGGCCAGGGCTATCTGGGAGGTGGGGGGGCGGTCCAGCATCTGGTAATCGGGGTGGAAGGCGGTGACGTGCCAGGGGATGTCGGAGTCCACCTCCGCCAGCCACTCGGCCATCGCCTTCAGCTCGTCGTCGGAGTCGTTGAGACCGGGGATGAGAAGCGTGGTCACCTCGATCCAGATGTCCATCTCCTGGGCGATGGTGCGGATGTTCCGCTTGACCGGCTCCAGGCGGGCCTGGCACTGCTCCCGGTAGAAGTCCTCGGTGAAAGCCTTCAGGTCCACGTTGATGCCGTCCAGGTAGGGCTCGATCATCTCCAACATCTCCTGGGACATGAAGCCGTTGGAGACGTAGACGTTGCGGATGCCGTGCTCGTGGGCCAGTTTCGTTGTATCGTAGGTATATTCGAAGAAGACGGTCGGTTCGTTGTAGGTGTAGGCGATCATCGTCGCCCCATAGTGCCGACAGGTTTCGATCAGCATCTCGGGCGCGGCGGCGCGGCCCAGGAAATCGGCCCGCTCGTCCAGTTCCCGTTGCTGGGAGATGTTCCAGTTCTGGCAGAAGGGGCAGCGGAAGTTACAGCCGTAGGTGCCGATGGAGAGGATCTGGTCGCCGGGGAGGAAGTGGAAGAGGGGTTTCTTCTCGACGGGGTCCAGGTTGAGGGCGATGGCGTTGCCGTAGACGGTCAGGTAGAAGGTCCCGCCGTCGTTGCGGCGCACGCCGCACTTGCCGGCCTGGCCGGGGCGGACGGTGCAGAAATGCTCGCAGACCCGGCACTGAATCGCTCCGTCGCGGAGCGGGCGGACCAGGTAGGCCTCCTTTCGCATGGTGCCTTCCTCCAGTTCCATTATAGCACAAAAGGAACGCGAGGGACAGTGACTCTGGTGTGGGAGCGATTCAGTTCTGGGGCGAACTCCTGTCGGAAGCCCACTGCAACGGCCTTCGACTGCAGCCCCTCGCTTTGCTCGGGGCTTCCGCTCAGGCTACATTACGGGTATGTGCCCTGAGTGGAGCGGCCGCAAGGCCGCGAAGTCGAAGGGTGTCCGAGGTGGGCAAACTCGCCCCCATTGTGAATCACACCCTTCTGGTGCGCTTCCGTTTGGGGGCGACCTTGGCGGGCACCGCCAGATCTTTCATTTGTCCGCGATGTCATCCGTCGGGGGTTTTGCCGGGTGATTTAGCGCCCGGCGGGATGGGCAACCCGTACCAACACTCAAGAGGGAGCCCCCCTATTCCCATCGGAAAAGCCTCGCCGCTACCGCCGTCCCTATCCCCAGCGTCCCCACCAGCACGATGATCTCGGTCAGGTGCTCTCCCCAACCTTCGCCGAACCACAGCCCCTGGAGCAGCGTCACCACGTGGGTCAGGGGGATAAAGCGGCTGACGTTGCGCACCGATTCGGGCATCGTCTCCAGCGGGATGGTGGCCCCGGAGAGGAACATCATCGGGAATGCAAGCACCATCCCCACCGTCTGCGCGATGCGGGCGGTGGGGGCCAGGCTGGCGACCAGGTAACCCAGCGCGAAAAAGGCTAGCGTCCCTAGCGTACCCCCCCCCAGAACACTCGGTACATTCCCGTCGAACTGCACGTTATAGCCCACCTTGCCCACCAGGAGCAGGAGCAGAATCCCCAACAGGGCCATCCCATAGTTCCCTGCGACGTTGGCGATCAGATAAGCCATTGGGCGGAGGGGGGTGGCCTGGTATCGCCGGAGCACCCCTGCCTCCCGGCTGCTGGCGGTCTGTATGGGCACGCTCATCAACCCCACCGTCACAATGATCAATCCCATATAGGCTGGCACCGATACATCCACCATCCCTCGCCCGCCGAAAAGGGGTGTCGGCTCGTTCCCATAGATCGAACCAAAGAGGATCAGCATCAGCGGCGCATAGAGGATGGTGAAAAAGGCCGCGACCGGCTCCCGCAGATACTGAGCAGCCGGTCTCCCTCCCCGTACACTACTGCCCGCTCGCCGGCCCGCTCCACCCGTATGACCCCAGGGACCGCCTGCAGCCGTTCCTCGTCCAGGGGGCCGTCCACTTCAAAGACCACCCGCCGCTCCGCCTCCAGGGACCGGATCAGGGCCTCTGGAGTATCCAGCGCTACGATCTGCCCGTGGTCAATGGTCGCCACCCGGTCACAGAGGCGCTCCGCTTCGTCCATATAGTGAGTGGTGAGAAAGACTGTCTTGCCTTGTTCCCGGATGGACCGCACCAGGTTCCACATCGCCCGGCGGGCCTGAGGGTCCAGACCGGTGGTTAGTTCATCTAAAAAGAGCAGGTCGGGATTGTTGACCAGGGCCAGGGCGATAAAGAGCCGTTGCTTTTGGCCGCCGGACAGTTGGTCGAAGGGAGCCTTGGCTTTCTCTGTCAGGCCAAACATCTCCAGAAGTGAATGCCAGTCCATAGGATGGGGGTAAAAGGAGGCAAAGAGGTCCATCGCCCCGGCCACCTTGAGCCGGGGGGGCAGGGCGGCCTCCTGGAGTTGGACGCCGATCCGCTCTCGAAGGGAGTACCCATCTCGCTGGGGGTCCAGCCCCAACACCTCTATTCGCCCCTCGTCGGGCCGGCGCAGTCCCTCGATGCACTCGATGGTGGTCGTTTTACCGGCGCCGTTCGGCCCCACCATTCCAAAGATCTCTCCCTCCTGCACCTCGAAGGAGATTCCATCCACTGCCATCACATCTCCGTATCGTTTTCGTAGCCCTTGTACGAGAATCGCCTTGCCCATTCCACTCCTCCAGTCGCCTGGTCGCCCGGTCACTCAGTTCCCTCTCCCCGCCTCCCCAATGATCCGCTCCAGCGCCCCCACGTGGGCGGCGAACTCATCCCGCCCCTTTCGGGTGACCCAGACCCAGGTTTTTGGCCGGCGTCCCACAAAGGTCTTTTCCACCGCCACGTACCCCGCTGCCTCCAACCGTTGCAGGTGGACGCTCAGGTTGCCGGCGGTCAGCCCCAGGAGGTCCTGCAGGAAACCGAAATCCACCTTGTCCCCTTCATTCAGGCCGATCAGTGCGGCCATAATGCGGAGACGGGTTGGCTGGTGGATGAGGGGGTTCAGATCCGGCATCGCTCACTTCCCCTGGCGCACGAACCACAGCCCGGTCACGATGAGCACCCCACCTCCCAGGAGGGCCATCACCAGGCCGAAGTAGCCGGGCAGGAGGAGGGCCGCGCCGACGGAAATGACAGCGATAAAGAGGCCGATGCCGCTGATGATCCAGTGGGTAAAGAGGCCGAACTGGAAATAGCCCAGGGCGATGGTAAGGAGAATGAGGAGGCCGATATCACCATCACGCAGGCCAAACAGCCAGATCATCAGCCCATCAAAGACGGCCAGGGCCAGCCACCAGAGCAGGACGGCGGTCCAGATGGGAGAGCGTATTTCACTCTGGCCGGACGACCGGCCCCGCCGCATCACCCTGGTCCTCAATCACCCCGGGGCGCTGCGGCAGATGTTTCTCCCCGGCGACGAGCTCTCGCTGGCGGAGGCCTACCTCTACAACGACTTCGACATCGAAGGGGACATCGAAACCATCTTCCCCGTGGCCGACCGACTGAGCGAGCGGGTGAAGGACACGAATGGGGCCGGCGGCTGGAGGCCCACCACGATGAGGCGCTGAAATATGTGGACGAACCGACTTACCGGGTGTGGCGGCTCTTCATGTCCGGCTCCGCCCACGGCTTCACCGTGGGGCGGCACAATGTGTACCAGTCCTTGCTGATCAAGCCGGGGCCGAACGGCGAGAGCGGCCTGCCGCTGACCCGCGCCGACCTGTATCTGCCGAGGGGGGGGCGTCTGCTATTGAGGTCAGAGGGTTAACCAAGCGATACGGCGTTTACCCGATCCGCCCGCGCCAGCGCCTCCCGCACCAGCCGGTCCATCTCCGTCTCGGCCTCGGCCTCCTGCACCTCCTTCAGGAGGGGACGGGTGACCACCCGGCTGGGCATCAGGAACTGGCAGCAGTCGTCCCCCTCCATCTGGGAGAGCTCGAAGGTGCCGATCCGCTCCGCCAGGGCGGTGATCTCTTTCTTATCCATCCCGATCAGCGGCCGGAGCACCGGCATCCTTGCCGCCTCCTCCACCACCGCCAGGCTCTCCAGGGTTTGGGAGGCTACCTGCCCCAGCGACTCCCCGGTGAACAGCGCCTTGCCCCTCTCCCGACGGGTGAGAGCCTCCGCCACGCGGATCATCAGTCGTCGGTAGAGGATCACCCGGTAGGCGACGGGGGCGCGGACGGTGATCTCCCGTTGTTGGCGGCCGATGGGAACGGTGTAGAGGTAAGGTTCCATTCCATAAACCTGCATCGCCCGCACGATCGCCCGTGCCCGGGCCTCGGAACCCATCCAGTTGCCGAAGGGGCGGCTGTGGAAGTGGATGGGGATGACTCGACAGCCTCGCTTGAGAGCCAGGAAGCCGGCGACGGGGGAGTCGATCCCGCCGGAGAGGAGCAGACCCACCCGGCCGCTCGCCCCCACCGGCAGCCCTCCCGGCCCCGGCAGCCGGCCAAAGGAGATGATGGCCCGGTCGCGGAGCACCTCTATCCCGATCACTAGGTCGGCTCCCCTCAACCGGACCGGCCAGCCGGTCCGCTCCTGCACCGCCGCTCCCAGTTCCCGCTCGATCTCAGGGGAGGTGAGGGGGAAGGACTTGTCGTCGCGGGTGGCACGGATGCGGAAGGAGTCCACCGGACCGGGGGGCAGGCGTCCCAGGAGGACCAGGCGGATGTTCTCCATCTTGGGCTTGACCAGATGGGCCGGGGCGAAGTGGGCGATCCCGAAGACAGTGGACAGGGCCTCCCTCCAGACCGGTTCCTCCAGCGGACGGTCTGTGTAGACCAGCATACGGCCCGACAGCCGCTCCACCCGTTCCAGCCCCCACCGCTCCATCCGCCGGGCGATGTTCCGGACCAGGGTGCGCTCGAAGAAGGGGCGGTTACGCCCCTTGAGGCCGATCTCGGCGTAGTGGACGACGGCGTGGCGGCTTGCGTTCTGCTCCATATCCCACTCCTGGTGTGCCCCAGCCGGGGTATGGTACCGCGGGTCGGATTTCCTGTCAACAGGGGGAGGCTGGAGAGGAGCGAGGGCCGGCACCGGCCCTGCGGAGAGGCGGCAGGTCATCGTGGCGGATGAAATGAGCAGCGGCCCGGCGTGTACAAGCCAGACCGCTGTCCCCGTTCCGTTCGGCGATTCGGCGATCCCCCAGGTGCCCCTGGCGCGACTCGAACGCGCGACCTTGAACTTAGGAGGTTCCTGCTCTATCCAACTGAGCTACAGGGGCATGGTTCCATTATAGCACGCCATTGGGGAAGAGCAAGGGTGAACGCGCGAAAGGGCGTTCAAACCTGTCTTGAGCCGGAGCGCGACAGGCGCACAATGGTGATGAATGGCCTCCCCCACAACAAAAAGCCTCCCCACCTGGAGGGAGGCCGATGCCCCCAACGGGATTTGAACCCGTGTCGCAGGCTTGAAAGGCCTGTGTCCTAGACCTGGCTAGACGATGGGGGCCGGCAGTCGTATTGTACCACAAAGGTCCCTTCCGTCAAGCATTTTCCCTTACCCTCTATTCCTCCTGGCGATGGCGGCTAAGCCAGAGGGCCCGCCGCAGCGCCCGGCGCAACCGTTGCACCCGCGGCCCGCCCTGAGATACCCGCGGTGGAACGACCCCGGCCCGGCGGCCCCGGCCCTCTCCCCGCAGCCACCGTTCAAACAGACGTGCTCTCTGTTCCGGTTTCTCACCAACCATCCGTCGTCCTCCCTCCTTCGTCCTCTCGTCAGCGCTCCTGCCCCTTCGTCTCCTCCGACAGCAGCCCCAACGCCCGCGCCTGGGCCGGAGTCAGGCTGCTGAGGGGACCCGTCTCGCTGAGGAGAGACAGCGCACTCGCCCCCTCCATCCCCAGCAACTCCCGCAGTTCCTCCAACGTGCGCCGGAGGAACAACCAGACGACGCCGGAACGGCGGGGGGGTGGTTGCTGGCTCAGGAGCACCAGCATGAAAGGGGCGTCGATGGCGATGGCCGCGTGAACTTGGTGCTGCCTGCCCTCATAGTGGTGCAGGCTGACGTCTGCTCCGCCCTCCAGGTGGCGGTTCAGACGGGCGGTGATGGACGCCTCTTCCAGCAGGGTCGATAGGAGGCCCGCCAACGGCAACCCCCCAACGGTCCCTGCCTGGGCGATCACCCGGCCTTCCCGGTTCACCAGCAGCGCACAGCGCGCCCCTGTGCCCCGCCGGAGGGTCGCCAGGGCCCGCCGTACCGCCTCCGCCCGCCCGAACGGGGGAGAGTTGGCAGGCTTTCGCCCCTGGTCCAACTGCAGCGCTTGTTCCACTGCCTGCGTGAACTCCACCACAGGAAAGGGCTTGGTCAGGTAGGAGGCGGGATGCAACCGACGCACCTTCGCCTCCACCTCCTCCGAGCCGTAAGCGGTGATGAGAATGGTGCGGGTCTGGGGATGGGTCTCTTTCACCTGCTGCATCAATTCCAAGCCGTCCATCCCCGGCATCCGCAGGTCAGTCACCACTAGGTCAAAATGGCGCCGGGCCAATTGCTCCAGCGCCTCCTCCGCCGAACCCACGCTCACCACCGCGAGCCCTTTCCCCAGCGCCTTCAGCGTCTCTCCCAAGAAAAAAGCGACTCGCTCCTCGTCGTCCACAATCAGAACCCACTTCTGCTCAATAGGCACGTCTGCTCGCTCCGTGGTCGTTATCTCCCAGGGGATGGCACGCACCATCTGGTCCTGCGCGCCGGGCGACCCCAGACAGGGGGTTGAAGGGGATCGTTGGATTGTTCCCGCCCGACTTCTAGCCTACCACAGAATCGGCCGGACGGGGTTGCGAAGCAGTTACGGTTCCGTTACAGGGAACTCATCCGGCAGCCTCGTCGGGGGAGGTGGAGGGAAACATATATCCCACCCCGCGCACGTTGACGATGTAGCGGGGCTGGGCGGGGTCCGGCTCCAGCTTGCGTCGCAGCCGGCGGATGTGGACCCGGACGATGGCCCGCGCCCCCCATGGGTCGGCCTCGTACCCCTGGGCGCGGCGCACCAACTGCTGCGGGCTGCAGACCTGGTCGGGGGTCTCCATCAGGCAGGCCAGGAGCTTGAACTCGGTGGGCGTCAGGTTCACCGGCCGCCCGCCAACGGTGACGGTGTGCCGCTCCCGGTCCAGCCGGACGTCCTGTACTCTCAGAAGGTGGTCGGGAGGAGAGGGGGGAGGGACCTCATTTTTGCCTACGCGCTCCACGGCTACCAGCTCGGAGAGGGTGTGCTCCAGGCGCGAGACCAATTCTTTGCGATGTTGCTCCTGGCGGCGTTTGGTCAGCCCCTTGCGGACGCTCTCCAGGATCTGGGGGACGGGACAGGGCTTGAGCAGATAGTCGTGGGCGCCCCGCCGGATCGCCTGGATCGCCGTCTCCAGGGTGCCGAAGGCGGTGAGAAGGACGATGACCGTGTCTGGCGAGCGTTTCTGCACCGCCTCCGTCACCTGCAGGCCGTCCATCCCCGGCATCTTCAGGTCTAGCACGATCAGATCGAAGGGAAGGGGGCCCGCGATCAGCGCCAGCGCCTCCTCGCCACTGGCGGCGGTGACCGCCTCGTACCCCTCCAGCCGGAGCACCTCGGCTAGGGAGACCCGGGTCGTTGCCTCGTCGTCTACCACCAGGATCCGCGCGCTTTTCGTCGATTCCACCCTACACTCCTACGTCCTCGCCTGGACAGGATGCACGGGCAGGCGCACGATGAAAGTCGCGCCCTGCCCCGGTTGGCTGGAGACCTCGATAGTGCCCCCATGCCGTTCGACAATGCCATAGCTGATAGCCAGCCCCAGGCCGGTGCCGCTGGGTTTGGTGGTGTAGAAGGGCTCGAAGATGTTGGAGATCTGTTCCGGCGTCAGGCCGGGGCCGGAATCCCGGAAGGCCACCAGCACCCATCCCCCATCCTCGGTCAGCAGGGTGCCCGCCCGCAGGTCCCCCCCCTCCGGCATGGCCTCGATGGCGTTGATGACGATGTTCAGGAAGACCTGGGCCAGTTGGTCGGGCACGGCGGAGACCGGCGGCAGGTTCTTGGCCAAGCGGGTGTGGACGCGGATGTGGCCGTGCTGGAGTCGCTTGCCGGCGATGGCCAGGACGTTCCGCAGCACCTGGTTCACATCGGTCTGAACGACCCCACCCTTGGACGGCCGATAGAAGTCCAGCATCCGCTGGACGATCTCGATGAGCCGCTCCACCTCCTCTTGCGCCATCGCCAGGTATTGGTGCTGCTTCTCCGCCGGCAACTGTGTCATCATCGCCAGGTGGAGGCTGTTGTGGATGGCCTGGAGGGGGTTGTTGATCTCGTGGGCGATGGAGGCGGCCAACCGACCGATGGCGGCCATCTTCTCCGCCTGGATCAACTGGGCCTGGGAGCGTTCCACCTCGCGGGCGAAATCGGCCAGTTCGGTGTACAACTGAGCGTTCTCCACCGCCACCGCCACAGACCCCGCCATCGTCTGCAGGAGGTCCAGGTCCGCCTCGGTGAACGCCCCGTCCAGTTTGTTGACCAGCTCGATAGCGCCGATGATGCGGTCGCGGACGATGAGGGGAGCGCAGAGGAGAGCATAGACGGGAAACCCGCTCTCGCCGTCTATCTCCGGGAGGAAGAGCGGGTCGTTCGTGACATCGTTGGCCAGGTAGGGCCGACCGGTGGCGGCCACGTAGCCGACGATCCCCTCGCCGGGCCGGAGGGTCCGCCCGGTGATCCAGCCCTGTTGGGGGCTCAGGGTCTTGTGGAAGACCAGGTCGCCCGTCTCCTCATCGATCAGCACCAGGGAGCCGGCCTCCACCTGGAGGATCTCGCGGATGCCGTTCATCGCCGCCACCAGGACCTCGTCCAGGTCCAGGCTGGAGGTGACGGTGCGGCTGATATCGTTGAGGGCTGCCAGCTCCCGGTTGCGCTGGCGGAGGGCCTGCTCCGTGTGCCGCATACGCAGGATGACCTGGATGCGGGCCAGCAGTTCTCGAGGGTCGAAGGGCTTGGTCAGGTAATCATCCGCCCCCATCTCCAACCCCATGGTCTTATCGCTGACGGAGGTGAGGGCTGTGGTGACCAGGATCGAAGTGTGGGAGAGAGCAGGGTCGGATTTGACGCGGGAGATGACCTCGTAGCCATCCATGCCGGGCATGAGGATATCGAGGAGCAACACATCCACCGGCCTGCCCTGGGCGCTCTCCCGACGCAACGTCTCCAGCGTCTCCTCACCCGACCGGGCCTCCAGCACCTCCCACCGGCTCAACTGGAGCACCTCGCGGATGAGCTCCAGCATCCGGGGGTCGTCGTCGGCGATCAGCACCCGGGGGGGGGGAGGGGGATTCTCTTCGGGTATCGGTACCACCTGCACTATGACCTCACAGGCCGTTTCACCGGTCTCTCATTGCAGGACTTACGCATTTCATTATACGGAATTTGGGGTCGAGGACAAGCGGGGAGGCGATGGGGTTTTCGAAGTAACGCAACGACCCGCCGACCCGACCGGTCGCAGGCCGGTCGGGAACTAGAAGGCGCTCCGCGCTCCATAATGCTCGGAGCCCCCGTCCTCGGAGGCGGGCCTTTGCTGTGATGCAAGCCTGCGGGACGGACCCGAGACGGGGGCTGCGAGCATAATGTGCAGATCGAACGCCCCGACGGAGGCGATCACCGGAGGGCATTTGGAGGATGTCGTTGAGGGAAGACCACCTGGCGACCTCGGCGGGAGATGCCGACCGTCGTTTGCCGGTGACATACCCTACGCTTCCCCACAGAGGCGCAACAGGCGCTCCCAGCGGCGATCCACCTCCTCTTGCAGTCGGTCGATCAGGTGGCGGTTCTCGGGCCGGAAGAGGTGGCGGAACCGCCCCTGCCGCTTCAGCCATTCCTCCACCGGCAGCTTCTCCCGAGGTTTGTAGGTGAGCCGCCAGACGCCCTCCTCCACCTCGTAGAGGGGCCAGTAGCAGGTGTCCACCGCCAACTGGGTGATCTCGACCGTCTCGTCCGTCCCGTGCCGCCAGCCTCGGTTGCAGGAGGAGAGGACGTTCATGAAGGCCGGCCCGCCGCAGTTGACCGCCTTGCGGGTTTTCTTCATCAGGTCCCGCCACTGGCTGGGGGCCGCCTGGGCCACGTAGGGGATGCCGTGGGCGGCCATGATGGCGGTCAGGTCCTTGCGGAACTGCTGTTTGCCGGGGATCACCTTACCGGCGGGCGAGGTGGTGGTGTGGGCACCGAGGGGGGTGGCGCTGGAGCGCTGGATGCCGGTGTTCATGTAGGCCCCGTTGTCGTAGCAGACGTAGAGGAACTGGTGACCTCGCTCGACCGCGCCGGAGAGGGCCTGCAGGCCGATGTCGTAGGTGCCGCCGTCACCGCCGAAGGCGATGAACTTTACGTCCTGCTCGGGGATCTTTCCCTGGCGGACCATGCTCCGGTAGGCCGCCTCGACACCGCTGATGGTGGAGGCGGCGTTCTCGAAGGCGTTGTGGATCCAGGGCACCCGCCAGGCGGTATAGGGATAAATGGTCGTCGCTACCTCCAAACAGCCGGTGGCGTTGGATAGAACCACCGGCTCGTCGATGGCCGCCAGCATCTGTCGTACGATGATCGAGGCGCCGCAGCCCGCGCAGAGCCGGTGCCCCGGCGACAATCGGTCTGGGCGCTTCGCTAGCTCTTTGGGAAGTAATTTAGTAGCCATATCGCTCCTTTTCGGTCGCAACTCCCCCTATTACCGCACACTCAAGTACGTGACCATCCGCTCCACCTGCCCCGTCTCGGCCACGCGGAGCATATCCCGATAGACCGACTCGATCTCCCGGGGCAGGATGTCCCGCCCGCCTAGGCCGTAGACATAGTCGGCCATCGGCATCCGCACTCCCCGCAGGGCCAGAGCGGCGGCCAGCTCCAGGAACAGGGGACCAGCGTTCCCCATCGCGCCGAAGGAGATGGAACGGTCCATCACCGCCACTGCCTTCAGATGGGCCAGGGCCTCCGCCAGTTCCTCGGCCGGGAAGGGCCGGAAGACCCGGGGCTTCAAGAGCCCCACTTTCAGCCCCTCCTCGCGCAATCGGTCCACCACCACCTTGGCCGTGCCCGCGGTGGAGTTGGCGACCACCACCGCCACCTCCGCGTCCTCCAGGCGGTAGGGCTCGAACAGGCCGTAGTCGCGGTCGAACGTGCGGTTGAACGCCTCCGCCACCTCCTGGATGACCCGGTGGGCGTGCTGCATCGCCTCGACCTGCTGCCGCTTGTGCTCGTAGTAGTAATCGTAGAAGTCCAGCGGCCCGTAGGTCTTGGGATGCTCCAGGTCCAGAAGCGACCACTGGGGGCGGTACTCGCCCACGAAAGCCCGCACGTCGGCATCCTCGTAGATCTCCACCCGCTCCATCCCGTGGCTGGTGATGAAGCCGTCCTGGCAGACCGCCACGGGCAGGAGGACGTCGGGGTGCTCGGCGATGCGGACCGCCTGGATGAGGTTGTCGTAGGCCTCCTGACCGTTCTCGGAGAAGAGGATGATCCAGCCGCTATCCCGCATCCCCATCACATCGGAGTGATCGCAGTGGATGTTGATGGGGCCGGAGAGGGCCCGATTGACCAGGCCCATCACAATGGGGCAGCGGGTGGAGGCGGCGATGTAGACGATCTCCCACATCAGCGCCAGGCCGTTGGCGCTGGTGGCGGTCATCACCCGCGCCCCGGCGGCCGATGCGCCGACACAGGCGCTCATCGCGCTGTGCTCACTCTCCACCGTCACGAACTCCGTGTCCACCAGCCCGTCCGCCACGTAGTTGGCAAAGGTCTGCACCGTGGAGGTCTGGGGGGTGATGGGGTAAGCGGCGACCACGTCGGGGTTGATCTGGCGCATCGCCGTAGCGACCGCCTCGTTGCCTGCCAGCGCTTCGAATTTGCTCATCGTCCTACTCCTGGAACTTCCCTTCCTCGACCATGCGGATGCACAGCCGGGGGTCATCCTGCGCCAGTTCCTCATCGGCCTTCTTGATCACCTTAGCGTTGACAGGACAGACCGACGCGCAGATCCCACAACCCTTGCAGTGCTCCAGGTCGAATCCGACCATCTTCTCGTTCTCGGGGTCCACCAGAATGCTGGAATCCGGGCAGAACAGCCAGCACTGGAAACAGTGGATGCACTCCGCCTCACCGAAGACCGGTCGGAAAGCACGCCAGGTGCCGGTGGGGTACTCGGTCGCGTTCCCCGCCTCCAGGATCATCCCGCCGATGGGGATATCTCGCCAACCTTTCAATTCCGCCATTCTATTTGCTCCTTCCGTAGAGTTACGGAATACGCAATACGGAATACGGAGCACGTATTGCGTACTGCGCATTGCGCATCGCGTCACCCCTCCACCACTTCCTCCGCCGCCCTCCGCAGGGCCCGGATGTTGGCCTCCACGATCTCGGGAGAGACCTTGCTGCCGAACCAGTGGCGGACCTGTTCGATCAGGGTGTCGGTATCGAACAGACCGGTGGCACGGGCGAAGGCCCCCAGCATCGGAGTATTGGTGATCTCCCGGCCCATCTCCTCAATGGCGATGTGGCTAGCGTCCACTGTGAAGACCTTGCCGGTGTGGAAACCGGTGATCTCCCGCACCTCCTGGGGCTGCATCCCGGTGTTGACCAGCAGGATGCCGTCTTCCTTCAGCCCCTCCGCCACCGACACCGTGCCCAGGAGGGTGGAATCCAGCACCAACACCACGTCCGGGTTCTCCACCTGGGAGTGAATGGTGATGGGCCTGGAACTGAGGCGCGTGTAGGAGCGGATCGGGGCCCCCATCCGCTCCGGACCGTAGTCGGGGAAGGCCTGGAAGTACTGACCGGTGCCCAGCGCGGTCTCGGCCAGCAGCTTGCCGGCGGTCACGACCCCCTGCCCACCCCGACCATGCCAGCGAATTTCCACCATGTCTGTCATTAAACTCCCCCTCAGGAAGACAGGATTGAGAACTGTCCGACTCAACTCCCATATTGTGCCACAGATTCCCGATTTCCGCCAGTGACAGGTCACTATGTGCCCGGCGACACTTGTCACGCGCGATCGTGGCCGGAGCCGGTACCGCTCCAAGCCGCGCCGCGATTCGCTTGTCCCCCCCCACCAACGGTTGTATAATCCCCCTGATGGCCCCGATTCTGGACGACCGGTCGCTGGAGTTCATCAGCCGCAGCCCGGAGCAGACCCGTCGGCTTGGCGCCCGGCTGGGGCAGTTGCTCCAGGGCGGTGAGGTCATCTGCCTGGAAGGCTCCCTGGGGGCCGGCAAGACGGTGATCGCCCAGGGGATCGGCCGGGGATGGGGGGCCGTCGGCCGGTTGGTCAGCCCCAGCTTCGTCCTGGTGCGGGAGCACCGCCGCCCCACCGGCCACCAGCGACTGCTCCACGCCGATTTCTACCGGCTGGAGCAGGCGCAGGAGGTCTGGGGCCTCGGCCTTCAGGAGTGGATGGAGGACCCGGCAGTGGTGGTCCTCATCGAGTGGCCGGAACGGGCCCCGGAGGTCCTGCCCCAGGAGCGGCTGTGGATACGGCTGGAGTTCGCCGAGGAGACCCGGCGGCGGCTGCTCTTCACCGCCGAGGGCGCTTCCTACCTGGCCCTGCTGCGGGCCTTCCGCCGGGCCGCTTTCGGAGTCTGACGATGCTGTTGGCCATAGACACCGCCACCCACACTGCCAGCCTCGCCCTCCACGACGGCCTCCGGGTTCGCTACGAGGCCACCTGGGAGGCGCACCGCCGCCACACGGTCCAGTTGACGGCCCGCCTGGCGGAGGCCCTGGAGGACCTGGGGGTGACCCCCGAGGGTCTGAGCGGCGTGGCGGTGACGCTGGGCCCCGGCTCCTTCACCGGCCTGCGGGTGGGGATGGCGGTGGCCAAGGGGCTGACCTTGGCCCGAAGCATCCCGCTGGTGGGCATCCCCACCCTAGACGTGCTCGCCGCCGCCCAGGGGCGGGGCCGACAGCCGCTGGTGGCGGTGCTGCAGGCGGGCCGGGGGCGCATCTGTGCCGCCACCTACCGCTGGCGCAAGGGATGGCAGCGGCGAGAGGGGCCTACCTTGACCACCTGGGAGGAGCTGGTCGCGCGGGTGGAGAAGCCCACCCTCTTCTGCGGCGAGGTGGATGAGCGCGGGGCGGAGGTGCTGGAACAACTGGGGGACCTGGCGGCGACTCTCCCGCCAGCCCACTGCCTGCGTCGGGCCGGGTTCCTGGCCGAACTGGCCTGGGGCCGCATCCGCCGAGGCCAGACGGACAACCCGGTGACCCTGACGCCGATCTACCTGCACCAGCCGTCCTAGCACAGCGAGGAGAGAGACGTGGCGGACCAGAGGGCCGGAATCGGCGGGGTGCCCAGGGAAGGGGCCGTCGCTATAGCCCTGCCCTTCACCGTGCGACCTATGCGGGTGGGGGATATTCCCGCCGTGATGGAGATCGAGCGGTGCTCTTTCCTCTCCCCCTGGCCGGAATCCGCCTACCGCTACGAACTGCGCTACGGCGCGACGTCTCAATTCTACGTCCTTCAACCCCGGCGGCCGGCGTCGCCTCCCCCCACCTGGCGCGACCGGCTCCGGGACGCCCTGCACCGGCAGGAGCCGCCGCCGGTGCTGGGGTATGTGGGCCTGCGGCTGCGCGGGGGGGATGCCCACATCAGCACCATCGCCGTCCACCCCGACTGGCGCGGGCGAGGGCTAGGGCTGCTCCTCCTGCTGACGGCGGTGGAGAAGGCCCTCCTCTGCGGTGCCCTGCGGATGACGCTGGAGGTGCGCCCCTCCAACCGGGTGGCCCGGCGGCTCTACGCCAAGGTGGGCTTCGTCCAGACGGGGCTCCGCCGCGCTTATTACCGGGACGGCGAGGACGCCTGGGTGATGACGCTGGGGCCGTTGAAGGGGGCGGACATCGATCGCCTGCAGGACCTCAAACGGGCGGTCGAGGCCCGGCTGATGAGGGAAGGGGGGCTACGGGGCCTCTGAATACTTACTGGAGGTGGAAACGTGTCCGAGTTGGAGAAGATTGCGGCGGAGGTCCGGGCCTGCACCCGGTGCATCCTGCACCGGGGCCGGACCCAGGCGGTGCCAGGGGAGGGGCCAGGGGACGCCCAGATCGTCTTTATCGGCGAGGCTCCCGGCTTCCACGAGGACCAGCAAGGACGGCCTTTCGTCGGCGCGGCGGGGAGGCTCCTGGAGGATCTCCTGAGCAGCATCGGCCTGAGCCGGGAGCAGGTCTACATCACCAACATCATCAAGTGCCGGCCGCCGGCCAACCGGGACCCCCTGCCGGAGGAGGTCGCGGCCTGTAATCCCTATCTGGATCGCCAACTGGCGGCTCTCCGGCCCCGGCTGGTGGTCACCCTGGGCCGGTTCTCAATGGCCCGCTTCTTCCCCCAGGCCCGCATCTCGAAGATCCACGGCCAACCTCGCCGGGTGGGTGGCCTGATCTGCTACCCCCTCTATCACCCGGCGGCGGCCCTCCATCAGCCGTCGCTGCGGCGGGTGGTGGAGGAGGACTTCCGCCGCATCCCAGACGTACTGGCGAAGGCGGAGCAGGTCGCTGAATATGAGCCGCCGCCCCAGGCGGAGCAATTGCGACTGTTCTAGGGATCTACCTGTTTGCCATCTTCATTAAGAAGCACGTCGCTTCGCCGAGAGGCAAGACGTGCGGATGATCGGTCTCAGACGCGCTATCCGCCGGCCGGGCCTTCCTCCTGGCCGGCGAGGTCTTCAGCGACGACCTCATCGACCGCTGGATCGCCCGTAAGCAGGAGGAGGCAAGCAGGGTGCGGCTGCGTCCGCACCCGTATGAGATGGGGCTGTTACGATGCGTGAAACGTGAAGTGCGAGGTGAGTTGCCTTGCCTCACCTGCTCAACGTCTCCTGCAGCCCATCTCCCAGCAGGTTGGTCGCCAGCACGGTGAGGGTCAGAGCCAGGCCCGGGAAACTGCTGACCCAGGGGGCATCCCGCAGATAGGCCCGCCCCTCGGCCACCATCGCCCCCCACTCCGGCGTGCCCGGCGGCGCGCCCAGCCCCAGGAAGTTGAGGGCCGCTCCGTTGAGGAGGACCCATCCCAGTTGCGCGGTGGCGAAGGCGATGAGGGAGGGAGCCCCATTGGGCAGGACGTGGCGGAGGGCGATCCGCCAGGGGGTGGCACCCACGGCGCGGGCCGCCTCGATGTAGGGCTGAGCCCGCACCTCCAGGGCGACGGAGCGGGCCAACCGTGCGTAAGGGGGGGCCGCCGCCAGCCCCACCGCCACCGCCACCGAGGTCAGCCCCGGCCCCAGCA
>DQUX01000418.1 GCA_015662065.1 Anaerolineales bacterium
AGGTATCCTCCTGTACAATACAGTGGCAATCCCACAGTTAAGGAGGTACCTCAATGTCCAGGACATTAGCAAAGAAACTGGCAGGTGTCAAGCCGGCACCCTGTTCGTCGGTGTGGGCCTGGCCCTGGACCACGACGTAGCGGTGGTGCTTGACACGACGGTAGATTTGGAATAATATAGAAGTGCAAGAACCCGCACAGCCAAATCGGTTCCTCCGACTCACTCCGCTCCCTCTGGGACAGGTGAGCGATAAGGTGGGGGGAGCAATCCCCTCGCCCGCCGTGTTTGCAAAGGAGGCCCTCTATGGTCGGGCCGCTCAGGCCCCGACCGGATGTGGCCTCCTTCACGTACCGTTACGCTTCACGTTTCACACTGAGGAGGTGTGCAGATGGCCAAGATCCTTCGTGTCAATATGACCGACCGCACCGCCACCTACGAGGACGTACCCGATGCGTACAAGTTCCTCGGCGGCCGCGGTCTCACGTCCACCATCATCCACGATGAGGTGGACCCCACTTGTCATCCCCTCGGCCCCAACAACAAACTGGTCTTCGCCCCAGGCATCATCACCGGCACCAACGCCCCCACCTCCGGTCGGGTCTCCGCCGGCGCCAAGTCCCCCCTCACCGGCGGCATCAAAGAGTCCAACGCCGGCTCCGCCTGGCCGCAACTGGTCGCCCGGCTGGGGATCAAAGCCATCGTCGTCGAGGGCTACCCCCAAGACGACGGCTGGTGGGGGTTACACGTCACCAAGGACGGCGCCGAGTTCTTCCCCGCCGACGAGTACGTGGGCAAGAGCCTCTACGAGATCTTCCCAGGCCTCTTCGATCGTTTCGGCGATAAGGTGGGCATCGCCACTATCGGCGTGGCCGGTGAGATGCGGATGGCGATGGCCGGCATCTGCTTCAACGACATCGACAATCGGCCCAGCCGCTACTCCGGCCGGGGCGGGCTGGGCGCGGTGATGGGCAGCAAACACCTCAAGTTCATCATCGTGGACGGAGAAGGCGCGCCCGGCGTGGAGATCGCCGACAAGGCACTCTTCGACCAGGGCCGCAAGAAGATGCTGGAGGCGTTGCGCAGCCACGACATCACCAAGCCCGGCGGCGGCCTGAACTCCTACGGCACCGCCGTTCTGGTCAACATCATCAACGAGGCCGGCGGCTTCCCCACCCACAACTTCCGCGAGGGCCGCTTCGAGGGAGCGGCCAAGATCTCCGGCGAGGCGATGGCCGAGTACTGCGAGACCCGGGGGGGCGTCGGCACGATGGGCCACCCCTGCCACCCCGGCTGCGTCATCCGCTGCTCCAACGTCATCCCCAACCCCGATGGCACCGAGCTGGTCTCCGTCATCGAGTACGAGACTACCTGGGCGCTGGGGGCCAACTGCGGCATCGCCGACCTGGACGTCATCGGCAAACTGACCTGGCTGTGCAACGACATCGGGCTGGACACCATCGAGGCGGGCGGCACCATCGCCGTGGCGATGGAGGCGGGCCTGGCCGAGTTCGGCGACGGGCAGCGGGCCATCGAGCTGCTGGAGGAGATCCGCAAGGGCACCCCACTAGGCCATGTCCTGGGCAACGGTGCGGCCGCCACCGGCAAGGTCTTCGGCGTCGTGCGCGTGCCCGCCGTCAAGGGGCAGAACATGCCCGCCTATGAGCCCCGCGCCATCAAGGGCATCGGCATGACCTACGCCATCAGCACCATGGGCGCCGACCACACCTCCGGCTACACCATCGCGCCGGAGATCCTGGGGGTCGCCGGCAAGGTGGACCAGTTCGACGTGGACAAGGCGGAGCTGGTGCGCAACTTCCAGTACGCCACCGCCTTCATCGACTCCACCGGCCACTGCCTCTTCATCGCCTTCGCCATCCTGGACATCCCTGAGGGGTTCGAAGGGATGGTCGAGGAGGTCAACGGCGTCCTGGGCACCGACTGGACGGGGGACGACGTGGCCCGCATCGGCAAGGAGATCCTGGATAAGGAGCTGGCCTTCAACCGGGCAGCGGGCTTCACCAAAGCGGACGATCGGCTGCCGGAGTTCATGAAATACGAGAAACTCCCCCCCCACGAGGTCGTCTGGGACGTGCCGGACGAGACGCTGGACGCGGTGTTCGGGGCGTGACCTCAGACCGTCGGACCTCGGAGGTCTCCGCGTGACCTCCGAGGTCCTTTTGGCGTCTGACCCGGGACCGGCCCTGGCCCGGCAAGGCCCTTCGGCGAAGCCCGGCCCCCGAAGGGGGCAGCAATCCGGCCGGGCGGTTCAGCGCCCGACGGGGCGTGTGCTTCACACTTGGGGCGGACGATCCATCAGGCCTCCACTTGTGGCACCAAGCGGCCTTCGACTGCGCCTCTCGCTTCGCTCGGCGCATCCGCTTAGACCGCTCGAGTCGCTACGTGTCCTGAGCGGAGCGGCCGCAGGCCGCGCAGTCGAAGGACATGCCCGCCCACCGTGGCCCACGCGTCAGGTGGGTAGGCCGGGCTTCCGGCCCAGTGATCTCCGGGGAAAGGCGTCACGCGCTGATGTCGGCGGCCCCGGCGCCACCGGAATCGGGCTTCCGGCCCAGTGATCTCCGGGGAAAGGCGTCACGCCCGGAGGCGTGACCTACATCCCACGAGGACAGCTCGGTTGCGGGATGGGGTGGCCTTCGACTACAGCCCCTCGCGCGGCTCGGTGCCTCCGCTCAGGCCGCACAAGCCGCCACGCACCCTGAGCGGAGTGAGCGAAGCGGACGCCGTCCTGAGCGGAGTGAGCGAAGCG
>DQUX01000220.1 GCA_015662065.1 Anaerolineales bacterium
CAAGATGTGGGGGTTCTGAAAACTTGCCAGACTCCAGTAACAGATTTGTTACAAGAGCCTATTGACTCTGGAATGGTAGTATGCTATTATAGTCTTAGGCCTGGCGGTCCCGAGCCGGGCAGGTCTATGATTGCTGGGGATAGCCCTCGACGGCCGACGACAGGCGGAGCGATGAGAGGAGTGGCCCGATGGCTGAGGTGAAGCGTTACCACAATGAACGGTGGAACTTCTCCATAACATATCCAGACGACTGGGAAATCGTGGGGGAGAACGAACCGATACCTCCCTGGGTGGTGGCGGTAGCCGTCACCAGCAGAGGGAGAGCCGCAGACCGGGCCGGCGTCATCGTCAACGTCCGTCGGGGAGAGGTCCTTGCCAAGCATCTGGAGGTCTCCATCGGACCGGACGGAACGGCGGTGCAGGCGCCGACGACCCCCCAGGAGTTCATCCAGGTGCAAAAGGAGGGGAACGCCCGTTACTTCCTGAACTACCGCTTTCACGCCGGGGAGGAGACCCGGCTGCTCGGGAAGCCTGCCGTCAGGACGGTCTACAGCTACGACGGCGAGAGCGGACGGAGGAAAGAGCAGTGCATCACGATGTTCGGGGTCGGCGTGACCTTTCAATTCATCTGCGAAGCGCCCGCTGCCGGGTTCGACCGTTGGCAGCCGACCTTTGATCACGTCATCGGCAGCTTCCGCATCGGCAAGGGTGAGGATGTCGTCCTTCCCACCGAAGCGCCTGCAGAGGAAATGCGCCCGATAGAATGCTACAACGCGGGGGTGGCTCTCTACAGGGAGGGCCAATATGAGAAAGCGAAGGAGTTCTTCAGGCGCTGCTACGAATCGGGCGAATACCGAATGCAGGCCGCCTACGCCGAAGCCCTCTGCGACCGCCAGTTGGGCCGCAGGCCGACGATCCCGGAGGAGCTCAAGGGACGCGAAGATGAGACCGGCGTCGTATACGTGGCCAGCAACCTGGCCTGCTATCTGATTGCGGAGGGGCATCGCGCCACGTTGACGAAGACAGGTGAGGAAGCCGAGGTCTCTGTCCACATTCAGGACGCGCATTACACCGTTCGCACCTCCTCCCACCCGATCTTCGGCAGTTTTGAGCACTTCGTGAGCCGTGTAGAAGAGGCCGAGAGTGTGTTGATCTATCCTGTGGCCCAATCCCCCCTCACCGAGACAGACAGGTACTTGATCTCCCTCGTCGAGCACGCCTCCTCCCTGCCCCTTTCCCCTATGCCGGAAGAGGGGCTGAGGATAGGGGAGGAACCGGTACCGCAGCCCGCCGCCGCCCCTCCGACGCCTTCCCCGCCTCCGGAGCCGCAGCAGGTCCGTGAACCACCTCGT
Organism: Anaerolineales bacterium; assembly: GCA_015662065.1. Taxonomy (GTDB): domain Bacteria; phylum Chloroflexota; class Anaerolineae; order B4-G1; family DUEL01; genus SZUA-1492. Next base: position 1,353 of record DQUX01000220.1, read on the forward strand.
GAAAGACCCCGACCTCGCTCCCCCACCTCGCTCCAACGGATTCCCGAAAGGTGGAAAGCCCCCCCCACCAAGGGCATCCCCCGGCACCCACCGACGGTCCTCCTGCTCAACCTGACCGGGCTGGGCCTGGGCTACCTGTATATGCGCCTCTGGCTGCGCTGGCTGATCCACTTCCTGCCTACGGTCGGTTGGGTTGTGGTCGGTTTCCTGACCAACGCCGTCTATTGGCCGCTCCCCTGGCTGGTCGTGTGGGTCCTGTGGCTGCTGTGGATGGCCTTCGACGGCTGGTGGCAGTCCCGAAAACTGGCGCGGACGGCTCGGGAGGGGGTGATTGGCCGTCGCTGGCTCTCCCTCGCCGTCGCCGTGCTCCTCCTCGCGGCGGCAGGGGCAGGGGTCTGGGGGTATCTCATCCTGGGCCAGCGGGAGTTCGTCGCCGGGGCCGTGGCTTATCGGTTAGGGGACTGCCGTACCGCTATGCAGCATTTCAACCGCGTCACCACCCTCTATGAATTGACCCTCGGCTCATATGTGGCCGACGCCGACGCCGGGACCGTCGAGTGCAGCCTGCTCGTCTATGCCGAGAACGCCCGGGGACGGGGGGAGTATGCCGAGGCAGTGGCCGGGTACGAGACCTATCTGGGCCGGCATCCTGCCGGCCCGCTGGTGACCTCCACCTACGAGACGGTCGCAGAGGTCTACGGCGAGTGGGCCGCTCAGTTGCGCGAGGAAGGGGAGTACGAGGCGGCCATCGAGAAGTACCAGATCGTCTCGGGCAGCTACCCTGACACCCCGACGGGGGCGCAGGCAGCGGCGATGACCGCTGAGACATATGTGGAGTGGGCTGCGAGGCTGGTGGAGGAGGGAGAATACCAGGCGGCAATCGAGAAATATGAGGACGTCTTCGCTGAATACCCAGACACACCAGCCGGGGAGCAGGCACCAGCGCTGGCTGCCGCGACCTATAGCCAGTGGGCAGCCGCGCTACGGGATGCCGGCGACAACCAGCAGACCCTGAACACCTACGAGCGTCTCCTGGTCACCTACCCCGACACCGAGGAGGCGGCCGATGCCCTCTCACTGCTGGGCGAAACCGCGCTGGCCTTGGGACAGGAGATGCACGATGCAGAGGCCTATGAAGAAGAAATCGTCCTATATGAGCGACTGCTCGGCGAATACCCCGAGGCCTTCTCCAGACAGCGCGACGCAGCCCAGGATGCTCTGTTCCGAGCCTACATGGGGCGGGGCGCCCAGTTGCACAATGCAGGGGCATATGAGGAGGGGATCAGGCTCTATACTCATCTCACCCACTCATATCCCGGTATCTTTTCGGCCCACCGCATAGAGGTGAGAGAGGCCCAATTCCACGCCTACTTCGACTGGGGCGAAGCGCTTCGAGACGCAAAGGCGTACGAGGAAGCCATCGCCGCTTTCGAGCACGCTCTCTCCTATGTAGACCTCGACCCCAGTCCCTGGCTGCCAGACGCCTCCGGGCATACCGAGCGACCTGCCGTGTCTCTCGGCGTCGCAGCCGACATGGCCCTTTCCTTCTACTCCGCGCCCGACCTCTCCGC
>DQUX01000180.1 GCA_015662065.1 Anaerolineales bacterium
CTGTAACAGGAGGAGCGGATGGACGGGAGATACCGTGGTTTCTGGGACTGGTCCGACGAGCCGGAGGAGGCGGAGGAGCCGGTGCCGTCCTTCTACGAGGTGATGGAGGCAGTACGGGCGGGGGAGGTCGGCGACCCCTACGGGTACGTCCTGGAGAGGGTGCGGGAGCGGATCCGGGCCGGGGGGCTGCTCAGCGCGGCCCAACTGGACCACCCCGGCGAGGAGGAGGAGGAGCTGGTCCTCCGGCTGGCGCTGGAGGTGGCCGGGGACTACGCCGCCTCCGCCGCCAGCCGGGGCCTTCCCCGCCTGGAGGGGGAGGCGGAGGCGGTGGCGAAGCGGGTGGTGGATGACATCCTCGGCTGGGGGCCGCTGGCGGAGCTGATGGCCGACCGGATGGTCGAGGAGATTTTCATCAACGGCCCCGATGAGATCTGGGTGGTCCGCGCCGGGCGGCCCAAGGAGCGGACGGGCCTCCGCTTCACCGACGCGGGGGAGCTGCGGCGGTTCTTCAACCGGAAGCTGGACCGGGCCGGGGGCCACCGGGGCCTCTCCACCAAGACCCCCTGGGCCGACGGGCGGTTGGAGGACGGGAGCCGGTTCCACGGGATTATGCCCCCGCTGGTGGCCAACCGGGACAACCTGGTGGTCACCATCCGGCGGTTCCGCCCGGTGGCCAAGACGCTTTCGGAGATGGTCCGGCTGGGGAGTATGCCGGAGGTGGTGGGGAGGTTCGTCGAGGCGGCGGTGCGGGCGCGGCTGAACGTCGTGGTCAGCGGGGGGACGGCCTCGGGCAAGACCACCTTCCTCAACGCCTGCGGGAGTGCGCTGGAGGAGGACGAGCGGGTGGTGAGCATCGAGGACACGCCGGAGCTGCAGGTGCCGGTTCCGAACTGGGTGCAGTTGGTGACGCGGGAGCCGGCGGAGGGGGTGGAGGCGGTGACGATGGCGGACCTGGTGCGGCACGCGCTGCGGATGAAGCCGGACCGGATCTGGCTGGGGGAGGCGCGAGGGCCGGAGATGGCGGCCATCCTGACGGCGGCCAACACCGGCCACGACGGGGTGATGTTCACGGTGCACGCCGACGACGTGTGGGCGACGCTGACCCGGATCGAGACGCTGGTGCAGGAGGGGAAGCCGGGGTTGCCCCTCCGGGCCATCCGGCTGAACGTCGCCACCGCCCTCCACCTGGTGGTCCACCTCTCCCGGCTGCGGCTTCCCGACGGCTCGGAAACGCGGCGGGTGACGGGGATCGGAGAGGTGCGGGACCGGCTGGAGGGGGAGGAGGTCGTGGTCGAGCCGCTGTGGGAGTGGCGGTCCGAAACGCTGGAATGGACGGGGAACTTCCCCTCGGAGCAGATACGGCAACGGCTCCTGGACCGGGCGGGGTACGACTTCCGAGCAGAGGTGGCACAGAGGGAGGGAGGAATCGGATGAGCGACGCGGGTCTGACACCGGACGAACTCCAGACCGTCATCGAGGCGCTGGAGGCGTACCTGGACGCGGTGTACAAGTCCGGCTCCGACGTGGAATACAAGCACACCAAAGGCGCGGAAATCTGGCGGCTGCGGGAACGGCTGCGGCGGGCGCTGGTGGGCAGCCGGAGCGTCGGGACGGACAAGGGGTGGTGAGATGGATATTGAAAACCGCCTAGACCTCTCCAGGGCGGCCACACCGCGCCTGCTTCGCAGACGGCCCGTTCACCGGTGGTTCGCGTTCCCGCACTCGTACTCCCCGGAACTGGTAGAGGCGGTCCTGGAGGCGCGGCAGTTGGGGTATCGGGCCCTCGGTGGCTGGATCGTCCGTCTGCGGGGCAACAGCGCCCAACAGATGGGAGGGTTTGGACGCGTACCGTCGCGAGAGACGGTGGTATTCCTGGAGGTGGGGAATGAGTGACCTGCTGATCGCGGTGACGATGGGCCTGCTGGCGGGGGGAGCGGTGCTGGCGGTCTTCCTGGCCTTCGCCCTGCGCCCCCGGCGGGTGGTGCGGGCGCAGGCGGAGACGGTGCTGCCCGGCATCCAGGTCCGGCTGGACCGGGCGAAGCTGGGGGTGGAGGCTTCGACCTACATCACCCGCTCCCTGGCCTACGGGGCCGGGTTCGGTGCGCTGATGTGGCTGGCGACGGGGGCCTGGCTCACCTTCCCTGCGGGGCTGGTGGGGGGCTTCGCCTTCGTCTGGGCGCGGCTGGAGGAGGAGCGGAACGAGCGGCTGAACCGATACCACAAGGGGCTGGCCTCGGCGGCGGATACCGTCGTCAACTCCTGGCGGGTGCGGCCCTCGATGAACCGGGCGCTGGAGGCGGTGGCCACCTACGGCCAGGGGGAGGTAGGTAAGGATGGTTATTGCCAATAAAGCCAGCCATCCAGGGCCATCTCAATATGACTTTGAGAAACAGTGGTCAAAGCGGA
>DQUX01000338.1 GCA_015662065.1 Anaerolineales bacterium
CAGCCCGCCAGCAACAGGGCCGATGCCAACAGGAAGATCAGGCCCCGCGCCCCTCCGCTCCCCCGCCCCCTATCCGGCATACCGCTGCTCCTTCCAGGGGTCACCCTCGTTATGGTAGCCGGCCTGCTCCCAGAAGCCGGGACGGTCCTCGGACATAAACTCCAGCCCCCGCACCCACTTGGCCGACTTCCAGAAGTACAGGTCCGGCACCACCAGCCGCAGGGGCCAGCCGTGCTCCGGCGTGAGCGGTTCCCCCTCGTACTTCCACGCCAGCAGGACGTTGTCGGCCATCAGCCGCACCAGCGGTAGGTTGGTGGTGAAACCATGCTCGGCGTGCACCATCACGAACTCGGCTCCCTCCAGTGGGCGGACGAAAGCCATCAGGTCTCGGAAGCGAACTCCCTCCCAGGTGGTGTCGAACTTGGACCAGCGGGTGACGCAGTGGATGTCGGCCACGATACGGGTTGTGGGCAGGCGGGTCAATTCATCGTAGGTGAAGCGGACCTCCTCCTCTATCGCGCCGAAGATCCGCAGGTCCCAATCGTCCAGGCTCTCGTACCGGGGCACCGATCCGTAGTGCAGGACCGGAAACCGTTGGGTGAGCACCTGTCCGGGGGGAAGTCGGTCTCTCTCTTTCACGGTTACCTCCTCTCATCGACCGATGGATTGTACCCTAGGTCGGGCTGTCTGGCAACGGCCTACAGCCCCAGGTCCCACCCGAGCCCCAGGCCGGTCATCCACGCCCCCAGCAGCCGCAGCCAGTCCATAAAGAGAAGCGCGCCGAAGAGAACCAGCAGGACGCCGGTGGCGACCTGGATGGGGTGCAGATAGCGATGGAGTCGGCGCAGGAACGCTCCCGCCCGATCCACCGCCAGGCCGACCAGGAGGAAGGGAAGGCCCAGCCCGGCGGAATAGGCCGCCAGGAGCCCCACCGACCGTCCCACCGTCCCCTGGCCGGCGCTCAGGGCCAGGATGGCCCCCAGGACCGGGCCGATGCAGGGGGTCCAGCCGGCGGCGAAGGAGACGCCGACCAGGGCGGAGGAGAGGTAGCCCCATCTGGTCCGGGATCGCACGCGGACCCGTCGCTCGGTGTACAGGAAGGGGAGTTTGACCAACCCCGTGAGGGCCAGGCCGAAGAAGACCATCACCAACCCACCGATCCAGCGGACCCAGTCGGAGCGGAGCAGGCGGCTCAGCCCGCCGACCGCCCCTCCCAGAGCGATGAAGACGGCGGAGAAGCCGACGACGAAGGCCAGCGCGTGAAGGAAGGTGGCGAACTGCTCAGCGGGGGTGCGCCGTTGGTCCGAAGCGACCACCGCGTGCCCGCCCAAGTATCCGATGTAGCCCGGCACCAGCGGGAGCACGCACGGGGAGAGAAACGAGGCCATGCCCGCCAGAAAGGCCAGGACCATCGATGGACTGGATGTCGTCACCTGTCTACCTCCTCGGAGTGATGTAGGGACTATTATAGCACAGATGCGCCCGGAGGCACCGCGAGCACCCGCTATACGTGCTGAGAGCCGGGGATGCCGCCGCTCGGCCTTTTGCCGAATCCCCGGCCCTCACCAAAGGAGGAGAAGAAGAGATACCGCCCCTGACTCTTCGATTGTAATTATACCCCTTTTCCCCCGAGTGGACTTGACGCCCGCCATACGCTTTCCCTACGGAAACCCTACGGCCGACTTTCTGGGTGCTCGAAGCGGATCAATCGAACATTTGCATCGCCCATCGTCAACCCTTTCCCCCGGGTGGTTGCATCCCCCGTCCCTCCGGGGTATAATCTGATCGGAGCGCAAAGGAGGTGGAATGATGGGAAACTTGATCGGAACGATCGGTTGCGTCTTTGGCATTGTCTTCCTGTTCCTGGTCGTCCTTGCCAGCGCCTCCATCAAGATCGTTCAGGAGTATGAGCGCGGGGTCATCTTCCGTCTGGGGCGGCTGATTGGGGCGAAGGGGCCCGGTCTCTTCTTCATCATCCCCTTCGTTGACCGAATGGTCAAGGTAGACCTGCGGGTCGTCACTTTGGACATCCCGGCCCAGGAGTGTATCACCAACGACAACGTCACCGTCAAGGTCAACGCCGTGGCCTACTTCCGGGTCGTGGAGCCCACCGACGCCATCGTCCAGGTGGAGGACTTCCGCCGGGCCACCTGGCAGATCGCCCAGACCTCGCTGCGCAACGTCATCGGTCAGTCGGAGCTGGATGAGCTGCTGGCCCACCGGGAGAAGATCAACGAGCAGTTGCAGCACATCATCGACGAACAGACCGAGCCCTGGGGCGTGAAGGTCAGCATCGTGGAGGTCAAGGATGTGGAGCTTCCCCCCTCAATGCAGCGGGCGATGGCCCGGCAGGCGGAGGCGGAGCGGGAGAAGCGGGCCAAGATCATCCACGCCGAGGGGGAGTTCCAGGCCTCGCAGACCCTGGCCGATGCGGCCGAGACCATCGGGCGGGTGCCGGCGGCTATCCAGTTGCGCTACCTGCAGACCCTCACCGAGATTGCCGTGGAGAAGAACTCCACCATCATCTTCCCGGTGCCCATCGAGTTCCTGCGCGGGTTGGTGGACTTCTTCGCGAGGCAACAGGAGGCCGGATAGGGCGGGCCGTCCGTCCGCCGGCCGGCGGATCGGTCCGTCCGTACGGAAGCGGGCCATCCGGACGCGAGAGTATGCGATTGGAGAAGCTGTGCCTGGAAGATGTCGCCGCTGGGTTGGACCGGCCCTTCTCGATGGTGGATATGGCCATCGTCGGCGATCTGATGGTGAGCCTCTATCTCTGCCAGGGGATGCTGGCCTGGCACCGACACGTGGACCAGGACGAGTTGTTCTGGGTTCACCGGGGCGTCATCCTCCTGGAGAGCGAGCGGGGGGACGTGCGACTGCGGCCTGGGGAACTGGCGGTGATCCGCAAGGGGCTGGCCCATCGCTCCAGCTCTCCCCTCCGCTCGACGGTGATCCTCATCCGCTGCACCGTCGTGCCGGACCGGAAGAACGGCCGGCGGCGGCTGTACGGCACGCGGGAGAGGAGCCCCCGACGGGTCAGCCTGACCTCGGCCGCCAAGCGGTTGCCGGAGCCCTTCCAACCCCAGACCATCGCCCGGGTCGAGAACGCCGTCGTCCAGGTGGCGCGGGGGGAGGGAACCTGGCCTGCCCTGGAGCCGGCCCTCCACGACGTCCTTCTGGTGGTCCTCGAGGGCGCGGTCACCGTCCAGACCGAGGCGAGCGCCGTCACCCTCCGCCCGGATGACCTGACGGTGATCCCCCAGGGAAGTCTCTACCATCTGACCTGCGCCAGCGGGACGGTCCTGGCGCGGGTGACGCGGGGGGACGACAGCCTTTAGGGAGGTGGGAGCATGGCGCAGGCATTGTACCGAAAGTGGCGACCCCGGACCTTCGAGGAGGTCGTGGGGCAGGAGCACGTGGTGCGCACCCTGCGCAACGCCCTCACCTCCGGCCGCATCCATCACGCCTACCTCTTCGCCGGTCCCCGGGGCACCGGCAAGACCACCACCGCCCGCCTCCTGGCCAAGGCGGTCAACTGCCTGGCCGAGGAGCCGGAGGACCGCCCGTGCAACGAGTGCGCCATCTGCCAGGCGATCAACGAGGGGCGGCTGATGGACCTGATCGAGATTGACGCCGCCTCCAACACCGGCGTGGACGACGTGCGGGAGTTGCGGGAGCGGGTCGGCTATCGGCCCAACGAGGCCCGCTACAAGGTCTACGTCATCGACGAGGTCCATATGCTCTCCAACGCCGCCTTCAACGCCCTCCTCAAGACCCTGGAGGAGCCGCCGCCCCACGCCATCTTCGTCCTGGCCACCACGGAGCCGCACCGCATCCCCCCCACCGTCCTCTCCCGCTGCCAGCGGTTCGACTTCCGCCGCATCCCCCTGGACGCCATCATCGGTCGGCTGCATCATCTGGCGGAGGAGGAGGGGATCGGTGCCGATCCGGAAGCGCTCACCCTCATTGCCCGCCAAGCCACCGGCAGCATGCGGGACGCCGAGAGCTTGCTGGACCAACTGGCCGCCTACAACGAGGGGGGGATCACCGTGGATGTGGTGCGGACGGCGCTGGGGACCGGCGAGGAGGAGGCGGTGATGGCGCTCACCGACGCCCTGGCCGCCGGGGATGTGGCGAGAGGGCTGGCGGTGATCAACGAGTCGGTGGACCGGGGGGCCGACCCCCGGCAGTTCGCCCGCCAGGTGGTGGAGCACCTGCGGGGGCTTTTGCTCGCCCGGCTGGGCTCGGATACCACGCCGTTGCACGTGCCCGATGGTCTGCGGGAGGCCTTCCGGGGCCAGGCGGCCCGCTTCAGCCCGCGGGAGCTGGCCCGGGCGGTCCGTCTCTTCAACCAGGCGGCGAGGGAGGCCCGGGCCGCCTGGCAGCCGCAGTTGCCGCTGGAGCTGGCCTTCGTGGAGGCGGTGTTGCCGGCGAAGGAGGGGGTCACCCCCTCCGGCGGGCCTG
>DQUX01000209.1 GCA_015662065.1 Anaerolineales bacterium
GCTGAAAGCCGCGGCTACGGGTAGCCAAGCCCGCCTTCGCGGGCTTCTCCTGCCCGTACGAAGGGGAGGGAGCCGCCGAAGGGCGGCTTTGCCGCCGGTAGCCGGCGACCCGTAGGGGCGCAGCGGTGCTGCGCCCTACCGGCCGGGCAGGAGAGGCCTGACCATTCAAATTCACGTTGGTGAAGTACTAGAGGGATGAGGGTTCATACTGGCCGCAGGCGGCGGAGGCGACGCACTGCCTCCTTCAGCGTCTCCCGCCGCTTGGCGAAGTTGAACCGCACCCGGGTGGTTCCTTTGCCGAGGCCGTGGTAGAAACTGGAACCAGGGACAACGGCCACGCCGACCTCCCGGGCCAGGTGCTCGGCGAAGGCCCGGTCGTCGTGCCAGCCTAGAGGCGCGATGTCGGCCATCACGTAGTAGGCTCCCTCCGGCTCCCGGTAGGGCAGCCCCGCCCAGTCCAGCCCCTCCAGCAAGATGGCCCGGCGGGCGGCGTACTCGGCCCGCATCCGGCGGTAGTAGGCTTCGGGCAGCCGCAGCGCGGCCAGCCCGGCCCGCTGGAAGGGGGCCGGGGCGCAGATGGTGAGGTAGTCGTGGACCTTGCGGATAAGGGCGGTGAGGCGGGGGGCGGCCACCGCCCAGCCCACCCGCCAGCCGGTGACGGCGTAGGTCTTGCCCAGCCCGGAGCAGGTCACCGTCCGGTCCGCCATCCCTGGGAGGCTCCCGATGCTGATGTGCTCTCGGCCGTCGTATAGGATGTGCTCGTAGATCTCGTCGGTGACGGCCACCACGTTGAACGCCTGACACAGATCGGCGATGAGGGAGAGTTCCTCTCGGGTGAAGACCCGACCGGTGGGGTTGTGAGGGGTGTTAACCAGCACCAGCCGGGTGCGGGAGCCGAACGCGCTCCGCAGTTCTTCGGGGTCGAAGGTGTAGTTGGGTTCGCGGAGCGGGACGAAGCGGGGGGTGACGCCGGCCAGGATGCAGGCGGGGACGTAGTTCTCGTACCAGGGCTCGAGGATGACCACCTCATCGCCGGGGTCGGTGAGGGCGAAGATGGAGGCGACCACCGCCTCGCTGACGCCACAGGTGATGGTCACCATCGTCTCGGGGTCGGCGGGGATGTGGTTGTAGGCCCGGCACTTCTCGGCCACCGCCTGGCGGAAGTCTAGCGCACCCCAGGTGAAGGTGTACTGATGATGCCCTTCGCGTAGTGATATAAGGGCGGCTTCCACTACCTCTGCCGGTGGGTCGAAGTCCGGCAACCCCTGGGAGAGGTTGATCGCTCCAGCCTCGTCGCCCAGCCGGGTCATCTCGCGGATGACCGACTCGATGAAGGGTTCAGTGCGGCGGGCGAGAGGCGGACGGGCGGGCTGCCAGGTCACGTCTCCGCAGAGGCTGGTGGGGCGGGGGCGGGCCAGGAAGGCCTGGAAGGCGGGTCGCTCGGCCCCCACGGTGGTGGGCTCGCCGTGGCCGGGGTAGAGGGTTGTGTCGTCGGGCCAGGTGAAGACGGTGCGCTGCAGGCTGAGGAGGAGGGTCGCCAGCGATTCGGGGCTCTCCGTGTGGCCGGGGCCGCCGGGGAAGACCGCGTCCCCTACGATCGCCTGCCGGTCGAAGCGGAGGGCGACGCTGCCGGGAGTGTGGCCGGGGATGTGGACGATCCGCACCCGGCGGCGGCCCACCCCCAGCATCATCCCATCCCGCAGATCGAAGTCGGCCTCGATGCCGAAGGCATCGGCATCGGCCGGGTGGGCCCCCACCGGGGCTCCCAGCGCTGCCCGCACCGGCCCCAGCGCCAGGAGGTGGTCGAAGTGGCCGTGGGTGAGGAGGATACGGGCGACGCGAACCCCCTGGCACAGCGCCAGCACCGCCTCCGGGTCCCCACCGGGGTCCACCAGCATCGCCCGATGGGTCTGAGGACAGGTCAGCAGGTAGCAGTTGGTGGCGTACTGGCCGGTGGACAGACGCTGAAGCCGGAGCCACTTCCTTCCCTTATCAATTCTACCCATATCTCTCCATTATCGCGGGACATCAATCGCCGGGCCGCTTGGTGCGAGGGAGAAGACGGGCGGTGACCAGCCCGCCGAGGGAGAAGAGGAGGGCGGTGGCGAGGAAGGGGGCGCGCAGGCCCCAAGCCACGGCCAGGGAGGTGCCGACCATCGGGGCGACCCCGTTGGCGAGGGAGACGACGGTCGCGTCCAACCCGTAGACGGCCCCTTGGTGGCCTTCGGGGGACAGGCTGGCGAGGATCGCGCTGAGGGCGGCCAGGGTCCCGCCCATAGCCAGGCCGCTGCCGGCCTGCAGCAGCGCCAGTTGGGTCACGTCGGTGGTGAAGAACTGCGCAGCGTATAGGAGGGAGGAGGCGAGGGCGCAGGCCAGCAGGACCTGCCGACGGCCCACGCGATCGCTCACCCGGCCCAGGGCGATCGCCCC
>DQUX01000096.1 GCA_015662065.1 Anaerolineales bacterium
CGTGTACTTCGCTTCATACTCCCGCCGGGCCTCCCGGCCCATTTCCTCCATCTCCTTGGGGTGCGTCCAGGCCCAGGCCACCTTCTCCGCCAGGTTCTCGGGGTTTCCCGGCTCGAAGAGCAGGCCCGTGCGCCCGTCCTCGACGATCTCGGCCATCGCCCCCAGCCGGGAGGCGATCACCGGCAGCCCGCAGGCGAAGGCTTCGGCAATGGTCATGGGGAAACCCTCATACCACTCCGACGGGAAGACCAGCGCCCGGGCCTCCTGCATGAGTCGAAAAACTTCCTCCCGCGGCTTTCGGCCGAGCACCTCGACGTGGGTCCATCCTTCTCGAGCGATCTGAGCTTGCACTTCTTCCATCAGCGGCCCGTCGCCCACGAGCTTCAGGGGCATGTCTTTCAACGTTTGCCACGCCCGCAGCAAGGTTCGGATGCCCTTCTCCGGCGAAAGTCGGCCCACGAAGAGCGCGAAGTGGCGAGTGAAGGGTGATGAGTGATGGGTAATGGGTATTTTGTCGCGCATCACCCGTAACTCATCACTCATCACGAAATTGGGCTTGACCACGATCTTCTCCGCCGGCAGCCCCCCCTCGATGAACTTCCGCCGGGCGAACTCGGTGAGGGCGATATACAGATCCACCTGCTCCGTCCAGGTTCTCATCAAACGATGAACGGTGAGCATCCCGGCCACCACCGCCGTCTGGGCCCGAGAGCCCCGCCAGCAGCCGTGGACCACCCCGGGCCAGGGAACGGGCTTTCCCAGGCAGGCCTCGCACACCTGCCCGTCCCGCATGAGGAGCGCACCGGGACAGATGAGCCGGTAGTTGTGCAGGGTCTGGACCACCGGCACGCCTTCCTCCTTGCAGGCGTAGTAAGCCGCAGGCGAGATGCGCAAAAAGGTGTTGTGGAAGTGGGCCACATCGGGCCTCGCTTCCCGAATAAGCCGCTTGATGCGGCGGTAGGCTTCCCGCGACCAGACGGCCCCCATCGCGGTCTTCCAGGGATTGATCCCCTGGAGCCTGCGGTTGTTTTCAACAAATTCTACCACCTCATGCCCCCGACTGCGGAGCAGATCCGCCTCGGCCCGGAAGACCGCGTCCTCACCGCCGGGCTGGGTGTAGTGGTTGTGGATGAGCAGGATGTGCATTTCACGTTCGCGATGGCAATTGACGATTTCGGCCCACAGGAACAAGCTCCTGTTCACGCAACTGTCCGCCGATCCACAGTCCAGTAAGACCCGCCCAGACCATCGTGACATAAGCAAAACCCATGGCCGGCTGGCCGATACTCGTGACCCAAAGCATGATCTGGAGTGCCAGAACCCATCCATGCTTGGGATTTCGGCGCGCACCCTGGAAAGCTTCTCGGCCTAAAACGACAAGGATTCCGCCCCACGCAAGCAGCCCAAAGATGCCCAGGCGCGCCCATAGTTCCAGAAAATCATTGTGGGGTTTCCGAACCAGAACACCCGGGCCTACAGCAAATCCTTGAAAGAGATCCGGCCCCAAGCCCAGGCCGAAGACCGGTCCCAGGGGTTCGCTCAAAACCTGCTCGACCACCCCGGCCCAAGCTACCAGCCTATGCTGAAAACTCCCGGCACCGGGTCCTTCCCCGCCTACGAGGGTTTGAAGCTGCGCGATCACCGTATCTATGCCTACCGGTGCCCCGAGCCGTCCTGTAAGCGAGCCCCCCACCACCCACAGGACGGCCCCGACGACAGCTCCGGCAAACATGATCTTCCCCCACCGCCTCACGCTCCCCGGCTGTAGGAGCAAGAGCGCAATGGCGCTGCCGATGAAGGCCAGATAGGGCCCTCTCCCCTGAACCAGCAGCAAGATGAGCAACGTAGCCACAACTCCAACCGTTCCCACTATCCCGCGGCGATATAGGAACCAGAAAAAGGCAGGAACGCTCAGAAATCCCGCCGTAGTGAACGCAAAGAGGGGAACGGGCCTCTGGATGCCGACCACAGGGCTTATGACCGTAAGCAGCTCGCGCCATGGATAAAGCAAGAACCACGCGGTTGCAATAGAGAACAGCCATAGCAGGTATCGATTCAACTTGCGTTCGCCCAACATGAAACCGAGGGCTATGGCGGGGAAAACCACCCATAGTTCAAACGCAAACAGCGCATCCCTCACCGCAAGCAGGCCAAACCTGGGGATATCCACGGCTAACCTCAGAGTTACGACAACCAGAAGCGCAGAAAGCCAGAAGAGGAGCCTCCTTACAACCGGCACCTTCCGTAAGGCCCACCATTGCCTAAATGCAAACGCTATGGAAAAGAAAACCAGAGCGTCGACCAGGGGGAGAGGCCGAATGAGCGGCACGTTGTTGAACCCGTATGACCATACGGCAAGACCGAACAGAGCGACCCAGAGTGCGTAAGTCCAGGGATTCTTTAAGCTCAGCAAGACTACAATCGCGAAGAGAGCGA
>DQUX01000082.1 GCA_015662065.1 Anaerolineales bacterium
AGCCAAAGTCGGGGATCACACACCCCCCCAGAGCGTAATGTGACATTGTCAAACTATTCAGTTCGAGGAGGTGGGAGAGATGAGTAAGGTCCGAGTAGCCATCATCGGAGTGGGCAACTGCGCCTCGTCCCTGATCCAGGGAGTTCACTACTACCGAAACGCCGGGGATGACGAGTTTGTCCCCGGTCTGATGCATGTGAACCTAGGAGGGTACCATGTATCAGACATCGAGTTCTCGGCTGCCTTCGACATCGATCGGAACAAGGTGGGAAAGGATCTATCGGAGGCCATCTTCGTGCCGCCGAACAACACTTTCCGCTTCGCCGACGTCCCGCCCCTCGGGGTCAAGGTCGAACGGGGGATGACCCACGACGGCCTGGGCAGGTATCTGCGGCAGGTGATCACCAAGGCCCCCGGGGAGACGGCCGATGTGGTCCGCATCCTGCGGGATACCGGCACCGACGTGGTGGTCAACTTGCTGCCGGTGGGCAGCGAGATGGCGACCAAGTGGTACGTCGAACAGATCCTGGACGCCGGCTGCGCCTTCGTGAACTGCATCCCGGTTTTCATCGCCCGGGAGCCCTATTGGCAGCGGCGCTTCGAGGGGCGCGGTCTGCCGCTCATCGGCGACGACATCAAGAGCCAGGTGGGAGCCACCATCGTCCACCGGGTGCTGACCCGGCTCTTCCGGGACCGAGGGGTGAGATTGGAGCGCACCTACCAGCTCAACTTCGGCGGCAACATGGACTTCTACAATATGCTGGAGCGGGACCGGCTGGAGTCGAAGAAGATCTCCAAGACCCGCGCCGTGACCAGCATACTGGACTATGAGCTGAGCGAGGAGGACGTCCACGTCGGCCCAAGCGACTATGTGCCCTGGCTGACGGACCGGAAGTGGTGCCACATTCGGATGGAAGGGCGCACCTTTGGAGATCTGCCCCTCAACGTGGAACTGAAGCTGGAGGTTTGGGACTCCCCCAACTCGGCCGGGGTGGTGATCGACGCCGTCCGCTGCGCCAAGCTCGCCCTCGACCGGGGGCTGAAAGGGGCCCTGATCGGTCCATCGGCCTACTTCATGAAGTCGCCCCCGGTCCAGTACCCAGACGACCAGGCGCGGGATATGGTGGAGGAGTTCCTGCGCGGGTGATGGATGGAGCCCTCCCCGGGCGAGGGGTGGCCCCCCGGCCCGGGGAGTTTTCTATATACCGGGAGAGAGCATGGACCAGGCGGACTTCGGCTTTATCGGCCTGGCGGTGATGGGGCGGGGTCAACTGGGGGGCTCGAAGGGGCGGAACCCCCTCCCCCGCACCTCCTCCGCCGGGCTGACGATGACGAAGGCCCTCGGATCGGTCTGGCGGACGATCTCCTCCAGATGGGGTATCTGCACCTCGGTCACAGCGCACAGCAGCACATCCCGCGCCTCGTCAGTGTACATCCCGACCCCCTCCAGGGCCGTCACGCCCCGCCCCAGCTCGGCCAGCAGCCGTATGGCGATCTGCCGTCCCCGGACGGTGATGATGGTCGCCAGCCGCTCCTGGGGACGGGGTTCCGAGATCAGCGGCCCCGCCGCCCGAAGCAGCCGTTTCCCCAGATACCGCAACGGCCCCGGCAGGGCCTCCCGCCAGGCGGGGGGGAGAGAGGCGATGGCCGCCAGCACCACCAGCCCTCCATACACCGCCCCGACGGTCGCCATCACCCACCCGCCGGGGAGGGAGCCGATAGCGGCCCGCTCGACCACCGTGGCCCCGTCCGGCGCGGGCACCGGGTGGAGGGCCAGCTTGGCCCCCCAACTGATCAGCAACAGGGTGATCAACCAGACGTAGTTGCGGCGAAACCGCCGGCCCACCGCCTCCCATCGGGCGATGGGGAAGATAGGGCGGAGCAGGCTCTCCGCCAGACGGTCGGCCCAATCGGGGGAGGGGCGGAATGGGGGCACCAGCATCGGGGCGAAGAAATCGGTCTCCATCAAACGTGTCCGGTAGGACCAGAGGACGTAGTACCGGTAGCGGCGGGCCTCGATGTTCAGGAAGGTGAGCACCAACAGGAGGACCAGCAGGAGCACGAAGTGGGGGTTCTGGGAGGAGCCGAAGGCAAAGGTGAGGGCCGCGCCGACGGTGATCACCGCCCAGTTGGTGGTGGCGTCCAGTCGGGTGCGCCAGGTGTTGGCCCGGCTCACCTCCCCCCGGTAGAGATGGGCCATCGCCGTGGTGAAGTGGGCTATGTCTAGTCGGTAGCCCCGGAAGCTCCACACGCGGACAGGTTCCTCGCCGATCGATTCGCTCTGCTCGGTCATCGCTCCTCATCCCCTGCAGATCAGGTCGATACGGAAGGCCGATCACCGGCTGCTAGGCCCGCTGCGAAGTATGTGATGGCCTGCCGCAGGAACTCTTCTTCCACAATATAAGTATTTGAGAATTCTACTCCTGACCGGTCTGCGACCGGTCAGATCGGCGGGTCACAGACCCACCTAGAGCGGGCTTTCTCAACTACTGATTATAGCCTACGCGGAGAGAAACAGCCAATCCGCGCGGAAGGCGAGGGTCTCCCTCTTGGACATTGTTGCCCCGTTTTGCTCCGAGGAAAAAAGGGCTTGTATTTCTCGGCCGGGTACTATATAATAATATGAACACAGGCCGTGTGTCCCTCGTCTCTGCTCTTCGAAAGGAGGTGCCTCATGAGGAGAGCGGTCTCGATCGTAGGGGCGGTCCTTCTCCTGACCCTGGCACTGCAGCCCGTCGCCGCCGCACCGGCGGAGTGGACCATCCTGGGCTACCACGTGGTTCGGCCAGGGGAGACTCTGTTCTGCATCGGTCGCGCCTACGGCGTGGACCCCTGGGCCATCGCCTTCCAGAACGGCATCGTGAACGTCAACCTCATCTACCCCGGCCTGGTCCTGGCGATCCCTGCCGCCTACGCCACCCTGTCCCCCGGCCCCGTCTGCACACCCCAATTCGGCTGGCACCCCTCCTACCCTTGCACCTGCGCCGCCTACTACACCATCGTCAGTGGGGACACGCTCACCCGCATCTCCTGGATGTTCGGCGTGAGCCCGTGGCGCATCGCCGAGTGCAACGGCATCTTCGACCTGAACTACATCCGCGCCGGCGACACCCTCTGCATTCCCGATCCATAGCCCTTTTCTCCCCCCACCCCTTGGCACCCGACCCCCATCCAGGCGGGGTCGGGTGCTGCTTTGAACGCTGAAAGCGCTGAACGGATTGGGTTAGGAAGTTTACCGATACCCTATAGGACTGTTTTCTCATTGAAAAGTGGCCAGGTCTCTGCTAGAATCAGCGTGGGCGAGAGAG